>NZ_CAXAPG010000006.1:0-267171 GCF_963970585.1 Pseudomonas sp. RL_105y_Pfl2_101 | reverse complement strand
CGCTGATTCATGCGCCCAGTTCTACCAAGAACAAAGATGGAAAGCGCGATCCTGAGATGCATCAGACCAAGAAAGGCAACCAATACTACTTCGGTGCCAAAGCCCACATCGGTGTCGACGATGAGTCGGGCCTGGTGCACAGCGTGGTGGTCACGGCGGCCAATGTGGCCGACGTCACGCAGGTCGACAAACTGCTGCATGGCGAGGAAAACGTGATCTGCGCCGATGCTCCGCCGTCATCGGCAGCGCCGGCTCCCCCTCATCCATCCCAGCCTTCGCCGCCGGATCCTGCTGCCCAACCGCCGGTTTTGTACACCCGTCGCTTCCCGGACAATCCACCAACCCCAACGGATCCACCCACCCCGTCGGGTTCAGGGTGTACCGATACCCATTGAGCCCTCCCGCCAATTTGCTCGGGTCAGGCGTCAGGTAGCGGCCGGTTTCGGGATTGTAGTAGCGGTGGCGGTTGTAGTGCAGGCCGCTTTCGGGGTCGAAGTATTGGCCCTGGAAGCGCAGCGGTTGCTCAAGTTGTTCGCCGCCGCCGTGCTGCAGTTCGGTGAGTTGGCCGTAGCCGTTGTAGCGCGCCGACCAGACGATCTGGCCGCTGTAGCTGGTCAGTTCCTGGGGCGTGCCCAAGTGGTCGAGGTGGTAGTAGAACGGCGTGGCTTTTTCCGGGCCTTCGCCATCAAGCATTGCCAGTGGGCGGAAGGTGCCGGGTTCGTAGACGTAGCTGCGGTGGTGGCGCGGGCTGTTTTCGGCGACGACCTGGTCGCCCTGCCAGAAAAACTCCGTGGTCAGGCCGTCCACGGTCTTGCTGATGCGTCGGCCAAAGGCGTCGTAGCGGTAGGAGGTTTCGCGGCCGTCGGCGCCGGTGATGCCGATCAGGCGGTGTTGACTGTCGTAGTGGTAGGCGCTGACCAGGGCCTGGCCGAGGCGTTCGCGGATCTGGTTGCCGAAGGCGTCGTAGTCGTAGTGGCGGTCGCCCTCCTTCAGCAGGCGGTTGCCCTTGAGGGTGATCGGGCCGGGCCGGTCCTGCATCATCAGGTTGCCGGCCGGGTCGTGGCAGAAGTGTTCCGGCGGTTCGCTGTGGGAAAAGTCGATGCGGGTCAGGCGATCCAGCGGGTCGTATTGGTAGCTGCGACGGCTTCGGTTGTCGGAAAGGGTTTGCAGGTTGCCCCGGGGGCTGTAGGCATAATCGCGCCAGAACAGTTGCTGCTGTTGGCTCTGCCACACGGTCTGGGCCTTGAGGCGGCCCTGTTCGTCGTAGTCGTAGTCACTGAGCAGCCGCCCCTGCCGACGTTGCCGCTCGCGACCGCCGTCAAACCGGTGTTCGGTCAGGCGTGAGCCGTTGAGGTCGATGGCGGTCAGTGCGCCACCTGGGGCATGGTGGTAGTCGAGCTGGCTGTCGTCCGGCAGGCGCAGGTGGTTGAGGCGCCCACAGGCGTCGTAGCGATAACGCAGGGTGCCCCAGCCCTGGTGCTCGCAGACCAGCCGGTCCTGGGCGTCGTATTCGAAGGCCAGGGGATGATCGCTGCCGTCGTTGACGTGGACCAATCGGCCCAGCTCGTCGTAGCGGTAGTCGATGGCCTGGCCGTCGGGCAAGATCTTGAGCCGCAGCCGCCCGGCCGCGTCACGCTGGTACTGGGTGAGCCGTTGCGAACCGTCCTCGCCGTACTCGGTTTTTTCCAGCAGGTGGCTGTTGAGGTCGTAGGCGTAGGCGGTGCGTTGGCCGTCGAAGCCGACTTGTTGTCGGATCAAGCCGTTGGGCGTGTAGTCCAGCTGATATTTTTCGCCGGATTCGTTTTCGATTTCGGTCAGCAACAGCCGCGCCGAGTCGTAGCGGTACTTCAGCTCGCTACCGTCGGGGTTCAGGCGACGGCTGACCAGGTGCAGGTCGTCGGCATATTCGTAGCGGGTCAGCCGGCCCTGCTCATCGCGCTCGGCGGTGACCTTGCCGTAGGCGTTGTAGCTCCAGGCACGGGTCGCGCCGGTGGGCAAGGTGGTCTGAAGCAAGCGCCCCAGGGCATCCCATTGGTAATGAGTGACGGCGCCGTGTTCGTCCTGGCGAGTCAGCAAACGCCCCAGGGCGTCGTAGGAAAAACACCGGCGACCGCCGTCGGGCAGGATCGCTTCGGTCAGTTGGCCCAGGCGACTCCAGGTGAAGCGATGTTCGCCACCGTCCGGGTCATACGTCGCCAGCAATTGCCCGTGGGCGTCGTAGGCATATTCCGTGCGCCGGTCGTCCGGATCGATGAAGACGATCACGTCACCCAGGGCATTGCGCCAGTAAGTGCACACGGCCTTGCCGCGCGCACGGGTGTGCAGGAAACCGTTGCGGTATTCGTAGGACGTCGGCGCCTCGTCCGGAGGAATCAGCGCCACCAGCCGTCCGACGTCGTCGTAGCGGTATTCGCTAACGCTCCCCAATGGGTCCTGTTCAGCGATCAGCCGGCCCTGTTCGTCGTAGGCCTTGAGGTGCTCGCCGCCGTCGGGCTCGACCTTGCGCACCAGCCGCGCCCGCTCGTCGTGGACATACACTTCCTGGCTGCCATCCAGATGCCGGGCCGTGACGCTGCCGTCTTCGCCCCAGGTATAGCGGCTATCCATCTGCGCAAACGAAGCCCAATGCCGTACGCAGCGGGACGCCGGCCCGGCGCCTTGCCACTCCCAGTAGAAACTCGCCCCGCCGGCCAGTTGTCGCTGGAGGATGACGTGCTGGTCGTCGTAGTCGTAGCGCTCGCTTTCCCCGGCGGCATTGGTCGCTTCGATCAGTCGGAAACGTCCGTCGTAGCGGTAGGACACCAGCGTCTGTTCGGTCCGCCAGGCTTCGTCGAGGGTGATGGCGGGATGGAAGCTCTGGTAGTCGACGGCGATCAGGTGGCGCTGCTCGTACCGCAGGCGCAAGGAACGCCCGCCACCGTTGTCCAAACGGCAGATGTCGCCGTGGATGTTGCGCTGGAGGGTCAGGCGGTTGTCATAGCGGTCGCTGAGGCCACTCAGGTGGCCGTCGCGAAAATGTAGGAACGCTGCGTTTTCGCCAGGCTGGGCGACGATCAGTTCGTCCGGCTCAGTGCCCAGGTAGATCGCCGCCCGGGCCAGGCTGTTGTGGATCGCCGGACGCTGGGCGTTGGGCAGTGGAAAGGTCGTGCGGCGGTTTTCCTGGTCGACCCAGGTGACCTGCTCGCCGTCGAGCTCCAAGCGATGGGTCAGGGCATGGCTCCAGCCGCGCCCGAGGCCGACGTCCAGGTCGGCGGCGCTGGTGCGGTACAAACGGGTGAAGACGAACGGCAAGCGGCCATCGAGGGTGCCGTCGTCGAGGGTCAGCAGTTCTTCGCCGGTGACCATCGACACCGGGCAGCCGACTGCCTGGGTTTGGGCCGCGGTGTCGGCGGGGTCGCCGTTGGGGTTTTTCGATTGGGCGGGGGCGTCGTCGTGATGTTCGTGTTTTTTCAGCATGGCGTTGCGCTGCGCACCCCAGTGCAGTTGCATCCGGCCCTTTTTCACCCCGGCCGCGATACCGCGTGCCGCCACGGTTTTGTAGCGGTCCACGTAGCTCATGAAGCCGTTGACCACTGCGAAGATCGCACGGATGAAACGCTGCATGGCGTTCAGCAGGGTTGCGCCGTGCCTGGCCAACCGCATCGACAGGTAGGCAATCCCGGCCCCCGCCCCGGCAAAGGTCAAGACCACGCCGATCAGTAAGTCGATCACCAGTTGCACCGCGACAGTCGAGAGCCCTTTGGCCCTTTCGCCAGCGACTTCACTGGGCGGCAACATCTCCAGCCAGAGACTGGCGGTGCGCACCAACAGGCACAGTGCCGCTTCGTCGCTGGCCAGCAGTTGCAGCTTGGCCATCACCTGCGGTGTTTTTTCCGCCAGGTCCTCCAGCTGCGTGGCGCTTTCACCCAACCGCTCAACAAACTGACCAGGGTCCTTGAGGATGTCTGAGAGCAAGCCGATGCTGTCCCACACACTTTCAATCGCCGCCCAACTACCGGCGAGCAAGCCGTTGCCCACCGCAGTTGCCGACGTCGCCAAGGACTGCTGCGCCCATCGCGGCTTGAAGCCCTGCCACTCGCCGCGCAGCCAGTCCGTCAGATCGGTGCTCAGGCCATCGTAGGAAGAAAACAGATTCGCGATTTGCTTGGCGGACACCTCGCCCTGAACGTGAGCCCGATAGGACTTGCCCGCCTCCCCCGTGAAGGTCCCCAGGCCTTGGGCATCCAGGGTGACCGGCGTGACCTCGCCGCTGGCCACATCCACCACATCCACCACGATATCGCCCAGCGGGATGTCGTACACCGACTCGAACTTGCTTTCGATCGTCAACGGCCCACCCTTGGGGCACTGGACGACTGTGGAGAGAAAATCATCGTCACCGGTGCTGACAGTGGTGGTGCTGTCGCCGAAGCGGATCACCCGCTCCATGCCCATCAGTGACGGCAGGTCTGCCGCATGACTGGCCCGGTCCGCTGCTCTGCTGTACCAGCGCTCGAGGTGCTCGCGGTAGATCGACAGGGTGTCTTTGAAGCTGTCGAGTTCCTGCTCGATACGGCTTACCTGATCCATCAGGACAGGGCTCTCTCACGGGCCGGCAGGAAAAAACGGTCGAACATGGGCAGACGTCTCGCAGCGCTCAGGGAGCGCGAGACTTTGCCGGGGATGGCAGGGGAATTAAGTCAGGGGGAGGAGACAGAGTGCGTAGGGCGATTCGCTAAATTCGTCTGGCTTGCACAACGAATCGCCTGTGAACACCCCTAGAGATCGCGAGTT
The DNA here is from genome assembly GCF_963970585.1 of Pseudomonas sp. RL_105y_Pfl2_101. Taxonomy (NCBI): domain Bacteria; kingdom Pseudomonadati; phylum Pseudomonadota; class Gammaproteobacteria; order Pseudomonadales; family Pseudomonadaceae; genus Pseudomonas; species Pseudomonas sp. RL_105y_Pfl2_101. The sequence goes on along the minus strand of NZ_CAXAPG010000006.1, from coordinate 262,398 downwards.
TCAAGTGATTTGAGCTTGGTCTCGGCCAGCGGGTGCCCGGCTTTCGCCGCCAAGGTCCACCAACGTGCCGCTTCCACCGGGTCCGGCGCCTTGCTGGTTGTGCCGGCCAGGCTGATCACGCCAACCTGGTAGGCGGCCTTGCCATCACCGGCCAATGCAGCCAGCCGCAGCAGGCGAATCCCTTCTTCACGGGCCCCCAGCCCTTGGCCGCGAAACGTGAGGATGTGCCCATAGAAGCTCTGTGCACCGACGTCGCCCAAGTTCGCCATGCGCGAGAACTGCCCCTCGAGCCAGGCCCAGCCACGCGGCTGGCGGACGAACCAGGACCAATGAAACAACCGACGCGCCAACCAGTAACCGGCCAGCGCCTTGAGTCGCCAGAGCACTCAGGCCTCCGCCGACTCGGGGTACTCGTATTCAAATACCCGAACCACTTCTGAAGCGTGCCAGGAAGCAGCGGCCACGCCATCGGAAGGCCCGGAAAAGCGACCCAGGCGTTCAACACATTCGAAGAACCCCGTACGCGGCAACCGACTGGCGCCCTGGCTGATCACCAATGAACTGCGCAGCGGCTGTTCCGCCCGGGCGTCCAGCGCCGCCAAGTGCTCAAGAGCCGCGGTCAAGGTCTGCATGGCCGGGCTGGGCAGTTGCAGACGCTCCAGCAAGGCGCGGTAGGTCAATAAATGGCGCTGGCGGCGTGCCTGGTCCAACTCCCCCAACAACCCATCCCAATGCTGCCGACTGATGCGTACACTCACGATTCTTCCCTCCAACCCGGCACCGTCAACTCCCAGGCCAGACTGCGCCGAATCGCGGCATCGGGCTGACGCTCGCCGCTCTCGATCAAGGCCAGATAAGACGGGCTGATACCTACCGTGCGGGCCAACGCCTCAATGGCGATGCCCTTCCCTTCGCGCAAACTGCGTAATTGATCCAGGCCAGGGAGAACCTGACCCGGTGCCGCCGCGTGACGGACTGTCGCTTCGCGCGGCGGAGCTTGATCGATGCCTGCTGCCTTCAACAACGACTGGTACTGATCCCACGACAAAACCGCGTATTCGGGTTCTCCGTCACGTGTGATTATTTGAATATCCATGTCTACCCCGTAGGACAACAACACTTAGCGAGTCAGCCTTTTTTCTTAGAAGTGTAATCCTAAATACCGGCTAAGGTCGCGGGGCGATGCATTCTCAGGGGCAAATGCTACCGAATCAGGTTTTTTTCTGGCCTTGGAGTTGGAGTTGTTCCGGGGTATCGGGAAGCCTTTCGACCCGGGCAAGCTTCTCGGGTGACTGTCGATAACGCCAGGCGCGGAAAGCCTCAAGCTCAACGTCGAGGGTTTTCATGACCCAGGCCAGCACGGCGATATCGTCGAACATGCCAAACATTGGCAAGATGTCTGGAATCGCATCCAGCGGGCTGAGGAAATACATGAGCCCTGCCACCACCGACAACATCGACTGGGCGCTGACAGCGCGGTATTCCCCTCGCCAGTAGGCCAGGCACAAGGCCTGCAACAGACGCAGGTCCTCCTTGAGCTTGCCCAACCGTCCGCCCTCCCGGGCGCCTTTGCTGGCAACAGCGAATAGCAATGTTGGCAATCGACCGCGGGCCAGCAGGCGGCCTGCCAAGGGCAGAAATCGCGCAAAATTCCACGGGGCCTTCATTTTTTCTCCCACTGAAATGTTATCCACACAAATTGTGGATAACCTTGTGAACAGAGCTGCATTTCATCGCTGAAGCCCCCGTTTCATAAGGGCCCGGCTTAGATCGGGCGTTTTTTACTCACATAAAAAAACCCAATTTTTCATTGACTTGACCGGCTGACTGCGTCTAGCGCAGCGCCTGTATTGCCTATGACTATACCCTGCATCATGCGTTCGGTTTTTTTGCCATTTTGCAGCAGCCCAGATGCGACAACGCCCCGCATAAGCGAGGCGTTGTCGTTCATAGCAGTCGCGATTACTTGACTGCGTCTTCTTTTGCCGGATCCTTGATCGCCAGCAGTTCCAGGTCGAACACCAGGACCGAGTTGGCCGGGATGGCCGGGCTCGGGCTCTGGGCGCCGTAGGCCAGGTCGCTCGGGATGTACAGCTTGTACTTCTCGCCGACGTGCATCAGTTGCAGGCCTTCGACCCAACCCGGGATCACGCCGCTGACCGGCAGGTCGATCGGGCTGCCACGCTCAACGGAGCTGTCGAACACGGTGCCGTTGGTCAGCTTGCCGGTGTAGTGGACAGTCACGACATCGGTCGCCTTAGGCTGTGGGCCGTCGGCTTTCTTGACCACTTCGTACTGCAGGCCGGAAGCGGTGGTGGTGACACCGGCTTTCTTGCCGTTTTCTTCGAGGAATTTCTTGCCGGCGGCTGCCGACTCTTCGCTCATCTTGGCCATACGCTCTTCGGCACGCTTTTGCAGCGCGGCAAAGGCTTCGACCAGTTCTTCGTCTTTCAGCTTCTGTTCTTTCTTGCCAACGGCATCTTCGATGCCCTGGGCGACCGCTTTGGAGTCCAGGTCATCCATGCCTTCCTGAGCCAGGCTCTTGCCCATGTTCAGGCCAATACCGTAGGAAGCTTTCTGCGCCGGGGTTTTCAGCTCTACGCTGGTCTGCGAGTCGCAACCCGCGAGTACCAGGCCAACCAGGGCCACCGCCGCCGCCAACCGATGCTGTTTCATGCTATTTCCTTGTTCATGCGCCTAAAGGGCAATCGAATAAAGCCGCGAGCTTATCAGGCGGCCACGACCAATGGCTACCGGCATGTGAGCCACAAAGTAATGATAAGTTCAGGTCCGCAAACGCTTTTTAAGCCTGGACGAATGAAGCATCTGTCATCTGTTACGTACAGGGACAAATGGCCGCTCTCCAAGGACCAGGGTAATGGCCACTTGCCCGCCGCGCGGCACTGAGGCATAAGGACACATCAAAAAAACAAGGACGTTACCGTGCGCCTTCTCTCTCGCATTCTCTTGCTGCTCCTCGCGTTGCTGATCATCGTCGTGGCGGTGGTGCTTTATTACGTCGCCAATCCTCGCTTGCCGTTCTACACGCCCGTCGAACAGGTGTATTACCTGGATCAATGGAGCGCCGCCGAGCGCCAGACGTATTACTTCACCCCCCAGGGCACCCAGGTCAAAGGCCTGCGCTACGACTGGTTCACTGCCCTCGAATTACCATTTTCGCAACAACGCTTCGCGTCGCCTGAGTATCTGGCGCGCTTTGGCTTCCTGGTCGACCCAGCGCAGAAAGCCACGCCAGACAATCCCGGCAACTTGCCGGTAGGTTTCGCTCGTCACCAGAACCCGGGCAGCAACGCCGAATTCCTGGATATCACCTGTGCCGCGTGTCATACCGGCGAATTGCACTTCAAGGGACAGGCGATACGAATCGATGGTGGCTCGGCTCAACACGTCCTGCCTTCCAGTGTTCCTACATTACGCGGTGGCAGTTTCGGACAGGCATTGGTCGCCAGTCTGGCGTCTACCTACTACAACCCTTGGAAATTCGAGCGCTTCGCCCGACAAGTGCTGGGCCAGGACTACGACGCCCGCCACGAGGCATTGCGCAAGGCCTTCAAGGTCTCTCTGGACACGTTCCTGCGGGTGGCCTGGAACGACACCCATCGCGGCCTGTACCCCACCGAAGAAGGCCCTGGCCGTACCGACGCCTTCGGTCGCATCGCCAATGCCAGCTTCGGCGACGCCATTTCGCCGAAAAACTACCGGGTGGCCAACGCCCCCGTGGATTACCCGCAGTTGTGGGACATATGGACGTTCGACTGGGTGCAGTGGAACGGATCGGCCCAGCAACCGATGGCCCGCAACGTCGGTGAGGCGCTGGGGGTCGGCGCCACGCTGAATTTCTTCGATGCCCAAGGCAAACCGCTGCAAGGCGATGCGCGCTACCCCTCCAGCGTGCGCGTTCGCGACCTGAACAAGATCGAAGAGACCCTGCAACTGCTCAAGCCGCCCGTGTGGCCGGAAGCGCTGCTGGGCTCGATCGATAAACCGCTGGCGGCCAAGGGCCGAGCCCTGTTCAGCGAAAACTGCGCCGGCTGCCATGTGCCCAAAGTGGTCCAGGGGCCTGACAGGCCGGTCCAACAACTGCACATGCTGCCCGTGCAGGTGATCGGCACCGACCCGGGCACCGCTAATAACATCGCCGACCACCGCTACGACCTGACCAGCCTGCAGTGGGATCCGGCCGAGCTGGCGAAGCTGGAAGTGCAACTGCACCCGACCCCGACGGAGCCGCTGGACCTGAGCCAACTCTCGGTCGCCAAAGGTCTGGCCTACGTCACGGCATTCGTCGAAAACCGTGCTTACCGCGACGCCGGCGTCACTCCCGCCGAGCGCCCGGCCCTGGATGGTTTCGGCCTGCCCATCGGCGTACGTGAATTACGCGCCTACAAGGCCCGGCCCCTGGCGGGCGTCTGGGCCACGCCACCGTTCCTGCACAACGGCTCGGTGCCGACGATCTATCAACTGCTTTCCCCACAGGACGAGCGCGCGACCACGTTCTATAAAGGCAACTTCGAATACGACCCGCGCCACCTGGGCTATCGCACCGAAGCCTTTACCAACGGTTTTCTCTTCGATACCCGCCTTACCGGCAACCACAACAGCGGCCATGAATTCCGCGCTGGCGAGCGAGGCAATGGTGTCATTGGCCGCTTGCTGCAACCGCAGGAACGCTGGGCCTTGCTGGAGTATTTAAAGGTGCTGGGTGGGCCACTGGAGGCGCAACTGCAATGATGAATCCCACAAGTAAAAGGAAGTTTCAATGTTGATCGCGCTCTGGCTGCGCCTCGGTGCCTTTTTGGGCAAGACGCTCCTGTGGCTGCTGGGCATCGGGTTGCTCGGCTGGGCACTGTCCACGGCCTGGTTTGCCTGGCAACACAAGGGACCGGTCCCGGACAAGGAACAGGTGGCGCCCGGCGAAGCCGCCATGACCCAGGACATCATCCAGACCGCGATCCGTATCGTCGATCAGCACCGCGAAAGCACGCGCTACCTGCGCGACGCTCATGCCAAGGCGCACGGGTGCGTCATGGCCGAAGTCCAGGTGCCGAGCGACCTGCCGGCAGCGTTGCGCCAAGGGGTATTCGCCGAGCCGGGGAAGGTCTGGCAGGCGACGATTCGCCTGTCCAACGGCAACGCCTATCCGCAGTTCGACAGCCTGCGCGATGCCCGCGGGATGGCGATCAAGCTGATGAACGTACCGGGCAAGCAACTGCTCGCTGACCGGCAATCACAGGGTGAGCAGGATTTCGTGATGTTCAATCATCCGAACTTCTTCGTCAGTGATGTCGCCGAGTACCGTCAGAATGTGGCCGCTCAGGCTGACGGGAAGAAGGCGATGGCTTTCTTTCCAAGCCTGGACCCACGCAGCTGGCAGATCCGTCATTTGTTCATCGCCCTGGCGACCCTCTCGCCGGCTCCGGCCAGCCCGACCCAGACCACTTACTTCTCGGTATCGCCTTACAAGTTCGGTGAGGCCAACGCCAAGTTTCGCGTCGCACCGGACCCGGACAGTTGCCCAAGCTACACCTTGCTTCCGCAGAACCAGGACCTGCCGAATTTCTTGCGTAGCGCATTGAACCAGCAGTTATCCACCGACCGGGTGCCGGCGTGTTTTGTCTTGCAGATCCAGCGTCAGGATCCGAGCAAGTACATGCCGATCGAAGACACCAGTATTGAATGGCAGGAAAGTGATGCACCGTTCGAGACTGTGGCACGCATTAAGGTGCCGGCTCAGGATTTTGATACGCCCAAGCTGAATCTGGCTTGTGATAATCAGTCGTTCAATCCTTGGTTTGGGATTGAGGCGCATCGGCCTATTGGTGGGATCAATCGCTTGCGTAAGGCGGTGTATGAGGCGGTCAGCGATTATCGTCATCGGCGGAATGCTGAGCAGTAGACGATGGGTTTTGGGTGTATATCCGTTTCTTCGGTAACGGCTACTTAGGGTTCCGCCCTGACGGCGGGTCACTTTTGGAAGAGCGCCAAAAGTAACCAAAAACGCTTTGCCCCACCACTTGGCACCTCGCCTAGGCTCGGTGTGCCCTCACTCCGGCATTGCTTCGCGGCGGGCCCACGGAGCAATGCCTTCGTTCGGGCATGCCGAGCCTAGGCGAGGCACCGAGTGGTGGGGCTGAAGCGCTTTGGTTACTTTCGCGCTTTTCGAGGTGACCCGCCGTCAGGGCGGAACCTAAGTGGCCGTAACCGCAGCAACGGATATACACACAAAAAAGAAAACAAAAAAAAACGACGCTCTTCCCTCGTAAAGGAAAAGCGTCGTTTCTAGTAGTCACCTGGCGTTCAGCATTCCAGATAACCGAATATGGCGCAGCGGACGGGACTCGAACCCGCGACCCCCGGCGTGACAGGCCGGTATTCTAACCGACTGAACTACCGCTGCGCGTAACACTGAAAGTTTGGTGGGTGATGACGGGATCGAACCGCCGACATTCTGCTTGTAAGGCAGACGCTCTCCCAGCTGAGCTAATCACCCTTCACTTTCGATGCGGGGCGCATTCTCTCACAGTTTTTTGTAACGTGCTGATTTAATTAGCAAATTCAGCAAAAAAATATGAGCAACACACACCACAGGAACTTCAAACAACAAAAAGCCCGCGTTAGCGGGCTTTGTGTGGTGACCTGGCGTTCAGCGTTCCAGGTAACCGAATATGGCGCAGCGGACGGGACTCGAACCCGCGACCCCCGGCGTGACAGGCCGGTATTCTAACCGACTGAACTACCGCTGCGCGTAACACGTTGAACGAATGGTGGGTGATGACGGGATCGAACCGCCGACATTCTGCTTGTAAGGCAGACGCTCTCCCAGCTGAGCTAATCACCCTTCGCTTTCGGTGTGGCGCGCATTCTACGGAGCAGTCTTTAAGCTGGCAAGCACTTTTTAAAATAATTTTTTCAGGCCTTCCAAAGGCTTAGCGAAGGGTTGGCCTATGGCGCCGCGAAGAGAATAATGCCCCCCTTTGTATAAAGGAGAGACTCACCCCATGTGGTTCAAAAACCTGCTTATCTATCGCCTGACCCAAGATCTGCCTTTTGATGCCGAGGCGTTGGAAACTGCACTGGCCAGCAAACTGGCGCGTCCATGTGCAAGCCAGGAGTTGACCACTTACGGTTTCGTCGCGCCGTTTGGCAAAGGTGAAGACGCACCACTGGTGCACGTCAGCCAGGACTTCCTGCTGATCGCCGCGCGCAAGGAAGAACGTATCTTGCCGGGCAGCGTCGTACGCGATGCGCTGAAGGAAAAGGTCGAAGAGATCGAAGCCGAGCAAATGCGCAAGGTCTATAAAAAGGAACGGGACCAGCTCAAGGATGAAATCATCCAGGCGTTCCTGCCGCGTGCGTTCATCCGTCGTTCGTCCACCTTCGCCGCCATCGCGCCGAAACAGGGCCTGATCCTGGTGAACTCGGCCAGCCCGAAACGCGCCGAAGACCTGCTGTCTACCCTGCGCGAAGTCATCGGCTCGCTGCCGGTACGGCCACTGACGGTAAAAATGGCCCCGACCGCCACCATGACCGACTGGGTCAAGACCCAGAAAGCCGCGGACGATTTCTTCGTACTCGATGAATGCGAACTGCGCGACACCCATGAAGACGGCGGCATCGTGCGCTGCAAGCGCCAGGACCTGACCAGCGACGAAATCCAGCTGCACCTGAACACCGGCAAGGTGGTGACGCAATTGGCCCTGGCGTGGCAGGACAAGCTGTCCTTCGTGCTCGACGACAAGATGGTGGTCAAGCGCCTGAAGTTCGAAGACCTGCTGCAGGACCAGGCAGAGCAGGACGGTGGCGACGAGGCCCTCGGCCAACTGGACGCCAGCTTCACGCTGATGATGTTGACGTTCGGCGAGTTCCTGCCGGCGCTGGTTGAAGCGTTAGGTGGGGAAGAGATTCCGCAGGGGATCTAAAGGCTGTTGATCTCTAGTGTGGGAGCGGGCTTGCTCGCGAAGACTGACTGACATTCAACGATGATGTTGACTGACACTCCGCTTTCGCGAGCAAGCCCGCTCCCACATTGGGTCTTGTGGTGTTATCAATAATAAGGATCAGGTCATGCGCGCACTGGCTGCATTGAGTCGCTTTGTCGGCAACACCTTTGCTTACTGGGTACTGATTTTCGCAGTGCTGGCCTTCCTGCAACCGCAGTGGTTCGTCGGCCTGAGAATCGCCATCGTGCCGCTGCTGGGCCTGGTGATGTTCGGCATGGGCCTGGCACTCAAGCTGGAAGACTTCGCCGAAGTGGCCCGCCATCCTGGGCGGGTAGCCCTGGGGGTGATTGCTCAATTCGTGATCATGCCTGGCATGGCGTGGCTGCTTTGCCAAGTGTTCAGCCTACCGCCGGAGATCGCCGTCGGCGTGATCCTGGTGGGCTGTTGCCCAAGCGGCACATCGTCCAATGTCATGACCTGGCTGGCTCGCGGTGACCTGGCCCTGGCCGTAGCGATTTCCGCCATCACGACCCTGCTCGCCCCTCTGCTGACCCCGGCACTGATCTGGCTGCTGGCCTCGGCCTGGTTGCCGGTGTCGTTCTCGGCGCTGTTCTGGTCGATCCTGCAAATTGTCCTGTTGCCGATCGCACTGGGCATCGTTGCCCAACGTCTGTTGGGTGCCCGGGTTCGTCATGCCGTAGAAGTGCTGCCGCTGATATCGGTAGTGAGCATCGTGATCATCGTCGCGGCGGTGGTCGCAGCCAGTCAGGCGAAAATTGCCGAATCCGGCCTGCTGATCATGGCCATCGTGATGCTGCACAACAGCTTCGGTTATCTGCTGGGGTACTTCACCGGGCGTTTGTTCGGCTTGCCGTTGGCCCAGCGCAAAACCCTGTCATTGGAAGTGGGCATGCAGAACTCCGGCCTGGGCGCGGCATTGGCGAGCGCGCACTTTTCGCCACTGGCGGCGGTGCCCAGCGCGCTGTTCAGCGTCTGGCACAACATTTCCGGCGCCCTGCTCTCGACGTACTTGCGGCGCATGAGCGAAAAACAGGACCGTGAGCTACAAGCCCGCCAAGCGGTGGACTGAAGGAGAATCTTGACCAAATCGTCAGCATTGGGCACTGTTGCACCCAATGCGGGGACGACCCCGCAACGCTCGAGCGATCGTTATCCGGGGACGGCCCCATCCATTGATGAGGTGTGTGATGTCCTGGATCATTCTGTTTCTTGCCGGCCTGTTCGAAGTCGGTTGGGCTGTCGGCCTGAAATACACCGACGGTTTCAGCCGCCCTCTCCCCACTGCACTGACCATCGCCGCCATGGCGATCAGCCTCGGCCTGCTCGGCCTTGCAATGAAGGAACTGCCGCTGGGTACAGCCTATGCGATCTGGACCGGGGTCGGTGCCGTGGGCACGGTGATCGCCGGAATCATTTTGTTTGGTGAGTCGATGGCACTGGTGCGCTTGCTCAGCGTAGCGTTGATCGTTGCGGGGTTGATCGGGCTTAAGGTCAGCACCTGAGTTCTCCAAGGAGCGAAACCTGTGAGAACAAAGCTTGCTCGCGACGGCGTCCTTGAGACCGTCATCGCGGGCAAGCCTTGCTCCCACAGGCTCTTCGTCTTACCTGACTGTGCCGCGCAACTCCCCCACCAACGCCTGCAACTTCGCCGGCTCAGCCACTTCCACAGCGACCGCCGAACCCGCCACCAGTGTCACCCGCGACCAGAACCGGCGAAACAGCCCTTTGGCCGGGTCGCGACTGAAAAAGCTGCCCCACAAACCCTGCAACGCCAAGGGAATCACCGGCACTGGGGTCTCTTGGAGGATGCGTGTCAGTCCGCTCTTGAATTCATTGATCTCACCGTCACCGGTCAATTTTCCTTCAGGGAAGATGCACACCAACTCACCGTCCTTCAGGTATTGGGCGATTCGTTTGAAGGCTTTTTCGTAGATGTGAATGTCTTCCTGGCGCCCGGCAATCGGGATCGTCCCGGCGGTACGGAAGATGAAATTCAGCACCGGCAGGTTGTAGATCTTGTAGTACATCACGAAGCGAATCGGTCGACGCACCGCGCCGCCAATCAGCAAGGCATCGACGAAGGACACGTGGTTGCAAACCAACAGCGCGGCGCCTTCATCCGGGATCGCCTCCAGGTTGCGATGCTCCACGCGGTACATGGAATGGCTCAGCAGCCAGATCATGAAACGCATGCTGAACTCGGGGACGATTTTGAAGATGTAGGCGTTGACGCCGATGTTGAGCAGCGAGACCACCAGGAACAACTGCGGGATCGACAGTTTGACCAGGCTCAGCAACACGATGGAAACGATGGCCGAGACCACCATGAACAGCGCGTTGAGAATATTGTTGGCGGCAATCACCCGCGCCCGCTCGTTCTCCACCGTGCGCGACTGGATCAAGGCGTACAGCGGCACGATGTAGAAACCACCGAAGACACCCAGGCCCAGGATGTCGATCAACACCAGCCAGGCGTGACCGAAACCGAGCACTTCAAGCCAACCGTGACCCTCGACGCTGTCGGGGATTCCACCGGAATGCCACCACAGCAACAGACCGAATACGGTGAGCCCGAACGAGCCGAACGGCACCAGGCCGATCTCGACTTTGCGCCCGGAAAGCCTTTCACAGAGCATCGAACCCAAGGCGATCCCCACCGAGAACACCGTCAGGATCAAGGTCACCACGGTTTCGTCACCGTGCATCCACTCCTTGGCATAGGCGGGGATCTGCGTCAGGTAGATCGCACCGACGAACCAGAACCAGGAGTTGCCGACAATCGACCGGGACACTGCCGGGGTTTGCCCTAACCCCAGTTTCAGGGTGGCCCAGGATTGGCTGAAGATGTTCCAGTTCAAGCGCATCTGCGGCGAGGCCGCGGCCGCGCGCGGAATGCTGCGGCTGGCCAGGTAACCGAGCACGGCAACGCCGATGATCACGGCGGACACCACGGGTGCGTAATGCGCCGAGGACATCATGATCCCGGCGCCAATGGTACCGGCCAGGATCGCCAGGAAGGTGCCCATCTCCACCAGCCCATTGCCGCCGACCAACTCTTCCTCGTGCAAGGCCTGCGGCAGGATCGAGTACTTCACCGGGCCGAACAACGCCGATTGCGTGCCCATGGCAAACAGGGCCACCAGCATCAGCGACAAGTGATCGAACAGAACCCCTACTGCGCCGACTGCCATGATGGCGATTTCGCCGAGCTTGATCAGACGAATCAGCGCGTCCTTGGCGAACTTTTCCCCGAACTGCCCTGCCAGCGCCGAGAACAGAAAAAACGGCAGGATAAACAGCAGCGCGCAAAGGTTGACCCAGATCGAGCGGTCCCCCTCGATGGTCAATTTGTAGAGGATGGCGAGGATCAGCGACTGCTTGAAAATGTTGTCGTTGAACGCGCCCAAGGACTGCGTGATGAAGAACGGCAAGAAACGCCGCGTGCGAAGCAAGGTGAACTGCGAAGGGTGACTCATCTTCCATGTTCCTGAGTGGCGTGGACGCTTATTGGAATGAACGCTTTTCGATCCAGGCCACACATTACCTGTCTTTAGCGATTATTTCGCCAGCCCTGCAATGCAGGGCGACACAAACAACTCACCGTGCCAGGCACCGAGGACCGTACGCCGCCCGACGATCAGCCACATCACCACCAGCATCGCCACCAGCACAGCGCCGAACACGCTGAAAAAAGCCAGACCCAGCAGCTCCGAGAGCTTCAACGTGGTCAACGCGTACACGCCCAAGGGGAAGGTAAACCCCCACCAGCCGAGGTTGAAGGGAATGCCTGCGCGCAGGTAACGCGCGGTAATCAGCAGCGCCATCAACATCCACCACAACCCCAACCCCCACAGCGTGATGCCGGCCACCAGGCCCAACCCGGCGGCGATTTCGCCCACGCCGGACAGCTCATTGGCGGCAAAAATCAGCGGGGCATCGTTGCCCAGCAGCAACATGCCCAGGGCACCGGTGCCGATCGGACCGAGGGCCAGCCAGCTCGAGGCGGCCATGTTTTCGTGAGGCAGTTTGTGCAGCGCCATGCGCAACAGCAAAATCGTCAGGATGCTGAACGCCACCGGCAGAGAAAAGGCCCAGAGCACGTAGCTGGTCACCAGCATGACCAGTTGCCCATGAGCGTCGGCCAGATGCGGCGCCAACAGCCCGCCACTGGCTGCCGCGACTTCGGCGGCCACCACCGGCAGGAGCCATACGGCGGTCATTTGATCGATGCGGTGTTCCTGGCGGGTGAACATCAAGAATGGAATCAGCACACCACAGGCCAGCGACATGGCCACGTCGATCCACCATAACACCTCAGCCACCGCCACCACACCGCTCCCCCAGCGCGCCAGTCCAAATACCAAAAAGCCGTTGATGATGGTCGCCAGCCCCATGGGAATGGTGCCGAAAAACATCGAGACTGTTGAATGGCCGAAAATCCGTCGCGCTTCGTTGAAGAACAGCACCCAACGGGCCGTGTACATGAGGGCGAACACCACGAACAACAGCGTGTTGAACAACCACAAGCCTTCGCTCAGGAGGCGCAGGCCCGGTACATTCCCAGGCCATTGCGCCAAGGCCAGCGCCAGCACACCGGTGCCCATGACCACGGCAAACCAGTTAGGCGTGAATTGGCGAATGGCCTCCAGCGGCCTGGGCAAATGACTCAATGGACGCAAGCGATTTTTTGCAGCGCAGCATGTCATGGCGAACTCCTGTCCTCGGATGAGGTGGAGCCATGCTAGAGCCGGATCAAATATCTATATAACGGGTAATTTCTCTATATGTTATCGGTTTAACAGATAACCATCAGACGCTGCCTTCGCTCTCGACCACCAGGATTCTCGCTGCGCCCACGGGCCTGGCCACATGCTCGGTGCCCACCGAGGCGTAGAAAATATCCCCGGCCTCCAGCAAGGTCTCCTTTTCGACACCCTCTTCCCGATAGCACATCCGCACTTGCCCATCGAGCACCACGAAAACTTCCTCGCCGTCATTGACGTGCCATTTGTAGGGCTGATCGGTCCAGTGCAGACGCGTGGTGATGCCGTTCATGTTGGCGATATCCAGCGCCGCCCAGGCGCGGTCCCCGGTGAAGGATTTGCTACGAATGATTTTCAAGAGATCGTCCGGAAAAAGACTGAGGCGCCAAGACTAACCCACTGCCAGCGGCGCCTGCATGCATGGTTTCAAGGCCGCGCGCCATCGCTGACCGATCTCATGGATTGACGTATCCCCAACAACGCAACGACACACAGCACAATCAACACCGCGCCATAACCATCGGTGGTCGGGATCAATCCGAACACCCGCGTCAGGTTCCCCGCCAGCAGCGACGGCAGGCTGAAGGCCAGGTAACTGAGGACATAGAACGCCGACATCAAACCGGCTCGTTCGTGGGGCAATGCCAGCGGCATGATGCTGCGCAGCGCGCCCAGAAATCCTGCGCCAAAGCCGCCGCCAGTGACCAGCGTGCCCATGAAGAACAATGGCACGCTAGCGCCATGCACCGCCACCAGCACCCATGCAAGACCGATCACCAGCAGACTCGCGGAGGAGCGCAACATTTTGTCGGCCTCCTGGTTGCGCAACAGGTAGATGGATAACGCGCCGCTGAGGGTCAACACCGCCACCAACGCGCCGCCGATCAGGTTGGAGGTCGATCCGGTTGCCGTCCGTACCAGGGACGGTGCCAGTGACAGGTAGAACCCGCCCACGGCCCAGGCCGCCAGGTTCAGTGGCAGGACCCGCCACAAGGCTTGCCGCGCCTGGAGCGGCACATGCAGGGTTGGCCGCAGGGACTGCCAGGCACCGGGTTGCGGGCTGACGCTTTCCGCCAGGCGCCAGAGGTAAACGGCCTGGGCCAGGAACAAGCCCAACAAAAGCCAGTACGTCAGTTGCAAGGGCAGCGGCGCGAATTCAGCCAGCAGGCCACCGCCCAGCGCCCCGCATGCCATGCCCAACAGCGGCGCGACACTGGTGATCAGCGGGCCTTGACGACGGTCGAAATCCAGCAAGGCAGCCCCCAGCACGCTGGTGGCCATGCCGGTGGCAAATCCCTGGATCAACCGTGCACTGATCAACCAGACAACGCTGTCGGCGCTGATAAACAGCAGCATCGCCAGCATGTTGAGCAACAACGCCACGAAAATCACTGGTTTGCGGCCCAGGTAATCCGACAGCGAACCCACGATCAACAAGGCCGCCAACAGACTGAACGCGTACACACCGAAAATCAGCGTCAGGACGGCCGGGGAAAAATGCAATTGTTCCTGGTAAAGGTGGTACAACGGCGTCGGCGCGCTGGACGCGGCGAGAAAACCGAGCAAGGTGAGCGCCAGGAAGATCAGGCTGGCACGGGTCGAAGCTGGACGGGACATGGGCACGCTCCACAAAATATCCACAAAAGCTAATTTTTTGCTTTTGCGGAGTGTGCTACCGGCGTGCGCTTAAAGCAAATTCTTTGTGTTAAGGTCTGACGCATGGCGATTAAAGAAGGTTTACGCCCCGGCGGTCGAAGCGCCCGGGTCCAAGAGTCGATTCATTCGGCGGTCCGCGACCTGCTGCAAGAGCAGGACCGCGCAACCCTGACCGTACCGCAAATCGCTGCGCGCGCCGGGGTCACGCCGTCCACCATTTACCGGCGCTGGGGGGATCTGCCGGCGCTGCTGGCCGACGTCGCTATCGCCCGTTTGCACCCCGACAGTGAACCCGTCAACACCGGCAGCCTGCGCGGCGACCTACTCGCCTGGGCCGAGCAGTACCTGGACGAGATGAGTTCCGAGCCCGGGCGCAATATGATGCGCGACATCCAGGCCTGCGCCACCCCGGGGTATTGCGTGGGGATCATCAGCCGTCAGTTGCAAATCATCCTGGACCGCTACCCCGATGAGCCCAATCCAGGCGTCGAACGGCTGATCAATGTGGTGGTGGCGCCGACGGTGTTTCGTATCCTCTTTGCCACCGCGCCATTGGAAGTTGGGGAGTTGTATCGGTTGGTGGATATTGCGTTGGCTCAGTAAGACCGCGAAGAGGCCCGAAAGAACACCAAATAATCTGAGCATTTCCCCCGCCTGCGACACCCCACCACGCCTCGACCTTGGTCGACACTGACGAACCCGAGCGGGCATGCGAGACTGTCCTGCCGGGCTCAAGTCCCGGTGTCTTTGTCCGGGAGTTTCCATGTCGTTGTCCAGCGGGCTGATCGCCGTTGTCGCCCTGGCCTATATGGCCATCATGTTCGCCATCGCCTTCTACGGCGACCGGCGCAGCACACCGCTGCCGCCACGGGTGCGGGCCTGGGTCTACAGCCTGTCGCTGGCGGTGTATTGCACCAGCTGGACGTTCTTTGGTGCCGTCGGCCAGGCGGCCGAACAGCTCTGGTCATTCCTGCCGATCTACCTCGGGCCCATCCTGCTGCTGGTGCTGGCGCCGTGGGTCCTGCAGAAAATGGTGATGATCAGCAAACAGGAGAACATCACCTCCATCGCCGACTTCATCGCCGCCCGCTACGGTAAGTCCCAATCCCTGGCGGTGGTGGTCGCACTGATCTGTCTGGTCGGCGTGCTGCCGTACATTGCGTTGCAGCTCAAGGGCATCGTGCTCGGGGTGAACTTGTTGATCGGTGCCGGCGCCGATGCCATGGGCACCCGTGCCCAGGACACCGCGCTGATCGTTTCGCTGATCCTGGCGTTGTTCACCATCGTGTTCGGTACTCGCAACCTGGACGCCACCGAACACCACCGTGGCATGGTGCTGGCGATTGCCTTCGAATCCCTGGTCAAGCTGTTCGCCTTCCTGGCGGTCGGTGCGTTCGTGACGTTCGGCCTTTACGACGGCTTCGACGACCTGTTCAACCAGGCCATGCTCGCCCCACGCCTGGAGCAATACTGGAAAGAAACCATCAACTGGCCGTCCATGGTGGTGCAGACCGGGGTGGCGATGATGGCGATCATCTGCTTGCCGCGGCAGTTCCACGTGACCGTGGTGGAAAACATCGAGCCTCAGGACCTGCGCCTGGCCAAATGGGTATTCCCCGCCTACCTGGCCCTGGCCGCGCTGTTCGTGGTGCCCATCGCCCTCGCCGGGCAGATGCTGCTGCCCAGCTCGGTACTGCCGGATTCGTTCGTCATCAGCCTGCCGCTGGCCCAGGCCCATCCAGCCCTGGCGTTGCTGGCGTTCATTGGCGGCGCCTCGGCGGCCACCGGCATGGTGATCGTCGCAAGTGTGGCGCTGTCTACCATGGTCTCCAACGACATGTTGTTACCGTGGCTGCTGCGCCGCAACAACGCCGAACGGCCCTTCGAAGTGTTCCGCCAGTGGATGCTATCGGTGCGTCGGGTGAGCATCGTCGTGATCCTGTTCTTGGCCTACGTCAGCTACCGCCTGCTGGGTTCGACAGCGAGCCTGGCGACCATCGGCCAGATAGCCTTCGCCGCCGTGACCCAACTGGCCCCCGCCATGCTCGGCGCGCTGTACTGGAAACAGGCCAATCGCCGCGGCGTGTTCGCCGGCCTCGCCATGGGGATTTTCCTGTGGTTCTACACCTTGGTGTTGCCGATCACGGCCCACAGCCTGGGCTGGTCGCTCAGCAGCTTCCCCGGTCTGGCCTGGCTGCACGGCAACCCATTGAACCTGCCGATTACGCCACTGACCCAAGGGGTGGTCCTGTCCCTGGCCGGTAACTTCACACTGTTCGCCTGGATATCCGTACTGTCGCGTACACGCGTCTCGGAACACTGGCAGGCCGGACGCTTCATCGGCCAGGAAATCAGTGCCCGCCCCAACCCCCGTTCAATGCTGGCGGTGCACATCGAAGACCTGTTGCAACTGGCCGCACGTTTCGTCGGCGAGGAGCGGGCGCGGCAGAGTTTCATTCGTTTTGCCTACCGCCAGGGCAAAGGCTTCAACCCGAGCCAGAACGCCGACAGTGAATGGATCGCCCATACCGAACGCCTGCTGGCCGGTGTGCTTGGGGCCTCTTCGACAAGGGCTGTCGTAAAAGCCGCCATTGAAGGTCGGGAGATGCAGCTCGAGGACGTCGTGCGGATCGCAGACGAAGCGTCGGAAGTGCTGCAGTTCAACCGAGCCCTGCTGCAAGGTGCCATCGAGAACATCAGTCAGGGCATCAGCGTGGTCGACCAGTCCCTCAGGCTCGTGGCCTGGAACCGTCGCTACCTGGAGCTGTTCAAGTATCCGGACGGCTTGATCAGTGTCGGCCGGCCCATTGCCGACATCATCCGCTACAACGCCGAGCGTGGTCTCTGCGGCCCGGGCGAAGCGGAAGTCCACGTCGCCCGACGCCTGCACTGGATGCGCCAGGGCCGCGCCCATACCTCTGAGCGCCTGTTCCCCAACGGCCGGGTGATCGAGCTGATCGGCAACCCGATGCCCGGTGGCGGTTTCGTCATGAGTTTCACCGACATCACCGCGTTCCGTGAGGCCGCACAGGCACTGACCGAAGCCAACGAGGGGCTGGAGCAACGGGTGGCCGAGCGCACCCGGGAATTGTCCCAACTGAACCTGGCCCTGACCGAAGCCAAGAGCACCGCCGAAGCGGCCTATCAATCCAAGACCCGGTTCCTGGCGGCGGTCAGCCACGACCTGATGCAACCGCTCAACGCCGCGCGCCTGTTCTCCGCCGCGCTGTCCCACCAGCACGACGGCTTGCCGGGCGAGGCCCGACAATTGGTGCAACACTTGGACAGTTCGCTGCGCTCGGCTGAAGACCTGATCACCGACCTGCTGGACATCTCCCGCCTGGAAAACGGCAAGATCAACCCCGAGCGCAAGCCGTTCGCCCTCAACGAACTGTTCGACACCTTGGGCGCCGAATTCACGGCATTGGCCCAGGAACAAGGCCTGAAATTCCGGGTGCGGGGCTCGCGGCTGCGGGTCGACAGCGACATCAAGTTGTTGCGGCGGGTTCTGCAGAACTTCCTCACCAACGCCTTCCGCTATGCCAAGGGCCCGGTGCTATTGGGGGTACGTCGACACAACCGCGAGCTGTGCCTGGAAGTCTGGGATCGCGGGCCGGGCATCGCTGAGGATAAGCTGCAGGTCATTTTCGAAGAGTTCAAGCGCCTGGACAGCCACCAGACCCGCGCCGAAAAAGGCCTGGGCCTGGGCCTGGCCATCGCCGACGGGCTATGCCGCGTGCTCGGCCATACCTTGCGCGTGCGCTCCTGGCCGGGGCGCGGCAGCGTGTTCAGCGTCAGCGTCCCCTTGGCCCCTACACAGGTTGTCGCACCGAGCCCCGCGGCCGAACCCAACGGCCATCTGCCAAGCGGTGCTCAGGTGCTGTGCGTCGATAATGAAGACAGCATCCTGATCGGCATGAACAGCCTGCTGACACGCTGGGGTTGCCAGGTATGGACAGCGCGCAACCGCGAGGAATGCGAGCGTTGGCTGGCCCAAGGCGGGCGACCGCAACTGGCGCTGGTGGATTTTCATCTGGACGACGGCGAGACCGGTACCGAGCTGATGGCCTGGTTGCGCAAGCGTATGGGGGAACCGGTGCCGGGGGTGGTGATCAGCGCCGATGGCCGCCCCGAGACGGTGGCCCAGGTGCATGCCGCTGGCCTGGATTACCTGGCCAAGCCGGTGAAGCCGGCGGCATTGCGGGCGTTGTTGAGTCGGCATTTGCCGTTGTAATGGGCAGCGGAACACGCTGCTCCCCTGTGGTGATGGAAAATCTTGTGGGAGCAAGGCTTGCCGCGATAGCGGTCTCAGGATGCCATCGCGAGCAAGTTTTGCTCCCACACGATGACCTCGCCACAAGTTTGCGCTTCAGCCTTGGGCTTGTGTTTCAGCCCTGGGTTTTCTCGCGGGCCTCTTCCGGCAACTCAGGCAGCCCATCCGCATCGGTCATCGCCCGTTCGAGCAATTCGCTGGGCAAGCTCTTGCTGGCCCGGGCGCCGAGCAGTTTGAGCTGTTCGCTGCGGCTGATCAGGTTGCCGCGCCCTTCCGTCAGCTTGTTGCGCGCCGCGCTGTAGGCTTTGTCCAGCTGCTGCAAGCGACTGCCAATCTCGTCCAGGTCCTGGATGAACAAGACGAACTTGTCATACAGCCACCCGGCCCGCTCGGCGATTTCCCGGGCGTTCTGGCTCTGGCGTTCCTGCTTCCACAAGCTGTCGATCACCCGTAGGGTCGCCAGCAACGTGGTCGGGCTGACGATCACGATGTTGCGGTCGAAGGCTTCCTGGAACAGGTTCGGCTCAGCTTGCAGGGCGGCGGAAAACGCCGCTTCGATCGGCACGAACAGCAACACGAAATCCAGGCTGTGCAAACCGTCCAGGCGTTTGTAGTCCTTGCCGGCCAAGCCTTTGACGTGGGCGCGCAACGACACCACATGTTGCTTGAGGGCAAGCTGGCCGATGGCGTCATCTTCAGCGGCCACGTACTGCTGATAAGCCGTGAGGCTGACCTTGGAATCGACCACCACTTGCTTGTCGCCCGGCAGATAAATCAACACGTCTGGCTGAAAACGCTCGCCGTCCGGGCCCTTGAGGCTGACCTGGGTCTGATACTCGCGGCCCTTCTCCAGGCCGGCATGTTCGAGCACCCGTTCCAGAATCAGCTCGCCCCAGTTGCCCTGGGTCTTCTGGCCCTTGAGCGCGCGGGTGAGGTTGGTGGCCTCGTCGCTCAAGCGCAGGTTCAGTTGCTGCAGGCGCTCCAGCTCCTTGCCCAGGGAGAAACGTTCCCGGGCCTCGGCCTGATAACTTTCTTCGACACGTTTTTCAAAGGACTGGATGCGCTCCTTCAGCGGATCGAGCAACTGGCCCAGGCGCTGGTGGCTGGTCTCGGCGAAACGCTGCTCACGCTCATCGAAGATTTTTCCGGCGAGCTCGGCGAACTGTGCCCGCAACTCGTCTCGCGAACCTTGCAGATCATCCAGGCGTTGCTGATGGCTTTCCTGTTGCTCGCGCAGTTCAGCATGCAACGACGCCGCCTGGGCATCGAGCCGCCGCAGTTCCGCTTCCTTGTTGGCGCGCTCGAGGCTCCAGGCATGGGCCGCATCCCGGGCGTTGTCGCGCTCGATTTGCAACAACTCGACTTCACGACTGACTGCCGCAAGCTCGGCTTGCTTGGCGGCGTTGGCCTGGCTGAGGTCGCTGATCTCGTCACGGCAGGCATCGAGTTGGGCGTTGAGGCCGTCGTGGGCCATGTGCGCGGTGGCCAGGCGTTCTTCCAGCAGGGCCTGTTCGGTCTGCGCAGCGCCGGCCTGGCGTTGCAGGTGCCAGGCCAGTGCCAGCAACGGTACCGCAGCACCCGCCAAGCCAAACAACAGGCTGGTCAAATCCATAGCCATGACAATTCCTGCCGATCAAATAAAGCCCGAAGGTTAACCAAGCGGCCGGGGGTTGCCCAGCTCGGTCTTCGTTTTCAGCCTTCGATTTCACCGAGGACCCGGCGGGCTTGATCATCGCCGGCCCGTGCGGCCTGGCGCAGCAGGTCCTGACCGATGCGGCGATCCCGGGCGTTGCCGCATTCACGGCACATCAACTGTCCGAGACGACTTTGCGCTGCCACCACGCCTTCACGGGCCGGTTGCTTGAGTAAACGGCCGGCCAAGTGCTTGACGCTGGGGCTATCCCCCAGTCGCGGGCTGTCGAGCAGCCACTCAGCCACCCGCATCGAAATACGCTTGGGTGGAGTAACACCAGGGGGGGTGGAGGTAACAGGATTTGATACGGAGCGAAACTTCATAAAACACTGTGGGATAGATCGGAAGGCGCGCCACTCTACTCCTTTTTTCGTACGGGTAAAGCCGAAAAAAAACCAGCACGCCCGTGCTAGAGCAAGCGCTTGGGACAATCCACAGAAGCTGTGGATAACTCAGTGGACAACCCCCCCTGAACTCGCGCAAAGCCCTGTGGAACGGGGCCTGCACTCAAACTGACGATTTTTTCACCAGCAAAAAAAAGCGATGTTTTTCATTGACTTAAATTTTGGATACAGGCACCCACCCCGGATTGTTTCGACCTGACAGTACAGTGACAGGTGGTGCAGCGAGTGTGCACAAGTAACCGCCGAATGGGTTATAACGCTGCGCTTTTTTGGCGCATCTGGCGGTAAAAGCTGGGGATAAACCTCGGTTCTTGCGCGCAGCGTGGGTAGCATGAACACACCCGAATACAGTTGGATCCTGTGCTACGAGTCCGATTCCAACATCGGCCCATGGTCCTACTTGAATATTTTTTAACCAGCGCCCTTCCCTTCACGAGTTCGATCCGTTAGTATCCGCGGCGTTAGTACCAAGCTGAAAGTCAATTCAGGGTCGAACACATCTCTACGGTCAGCCATCCTTCAAAGGACGCCTCACCGAAAAAAAGAGACCGGCCCCCTCGATGGTTTCCAGGTAAACCTTGCGCCAACACTGCCTTTGATCGAATGCGAAGGGTGTTGCCAGGCTCATTATTCTGACCGAACCAACCTGCAAAATTGATCAGGATCTTCACCCCGGGCCCAGAACCTTTGCCCTTGATGTGTTGCCTGCCCTCCTAAGTACCTACCTGCCAGCCCAAGTGCGCACTTTATATAGCGCTCAAACTGGCTGCTTTGTTCCAGTCGGGTTCTTCGTTCGACCAATGGTGGTCGACGTTACTGGAACGTTTTAACGTTGCACGGTTCTTAACCGTGTCATTTGTAGGAACACCCATAACATGTCTACTCAAATCCACGCACAGGATGCTATCCGCACCCTAACCAACGCTTTTGCCCCGATGAACTGCCTGATCATGGCCGCTCGCAAAGGCTGCTTCAGCTTCACCCTGGTCAACGAACACGGCATCGCCCGTCACAGCGAACGCCTGTACCCCGATCAGTACTCCAGCGCCGAACCGCTGCAGGCCGTGATCGAGCGTACCCGCCAGGCACTGGTTGCCTGAGACGACAGAAAGGCTGAAACCCCAAAGGCCCCGCCCAGAAAGCGGGGCTTTTTATTGCCTGGAATGTCTCGATCAAGCGAAACGGCGTAAGTACCAAGGGATATAACAGTTATAACCGTTCGCTGAAGATGTTTTAAAAACAGTCCTTTACAGCGCAAATATGACACTACACTTCAAGTCAAGCGGCATGATCCGCTTCCGGCGGGGCCTGGACCGATCCACCGCTGCCAAGCCCACACTCTTCAGGCCCCGCCCATTCACACTTCGAGGGTTTTATGGGTATCGCTGCCAGCGAACTGTGTCGATATGTGATCCGCCCGACGCTCCTCTACCTTGAGCGTCATAGCGCAACCGCGGAATCCTTGTTGCTGGGCATTGCCGCCAGCCAGTCCGCCCTCGGTTCGGCCCTGCATGATCGCCGCGGGCACGGCCTGTATCGCATTACCGAACCCCGACACCAGGCACTCTGGGATCATTACCTGGCGCTGGACCCGGAGCGTGCCAGCCTGGTACGCGGCCTGGCCAGCCAGCACGCCTTTCTCAGCGGCCCGCACCTGGAGTTGACCGTCAACCTGCGCTACGCCACCGCCATTGCCTGGCTGCTGGTGGAGGAACGGAACACCCCGCTTCCCGAAGCCGATGACCTGCTGGGCATGGCCCGCATCTGGCGACAGACCTTTCACCCCCAAGGACGCCTGCGAGATTTCACCTGTGCCTGGCGAAGCTACGTCTCGCCACTGAACCAAGTCGCTTGCTGACGGGAAATTTGGAAACTTCCTACAATGGTCGCGAATTTGGTCTGATTGTCCTACAAAAGCACTCTAAATCAAGCGATAAAGGCTATAGCGCTTGGCCGAAAATGTTGGTAATTTTCGCCCCGGTGATCACCAGGAGTTCTAACAATGAAAAAAATGATGCTCAAAACCACCCTTGGCCTTGCCGTGACCTTGGCATCCACGCAACTCTTCGCCAGTGGCTTTGCCTTGAACGAACAAAGCATCAGTGGCATGGGCACTGGTTTCGCAGGTCGTTCTTCCGCTGCCGATGACGCCAGCACCGTGTTTGGCAACCCTGCCGGCATGTCGCGCCTCAAGCGCCAGCAAGTCACCGGTGGCTTCGCCGCCATCGATGCCTCCACCGATATCGACGATGCCAGCGGCACCCAGTCCGGCACCAACAAGGGCGACATGGTCCCGCTTACCGGCGTTCCGATGGGTTATTACGTCAAGCCTATCGATGATCAGTGGGCGTTCGGCCTGGGTGTCTACGCACCGTTCGGCTTGATCACCGATTACGAAAATGGCTTCCAGGGCCGGAGCTTCGGCAGCAAGAGCGAAGTGAAAGTCGTCACGTTCCAGCCAACCGTCAGCTATGCCTTCAACGACAAGGTATCGATCGGTTTCGGCCCAACCATCAACCGTATTTCCGGCTCCCTGGAATCGAAACTGGGCGTACCAGGCCTGCCCGAGGCGGGCGTGGAGATCAAGGGTGACGACATTGGCTACGGCTACAACATTGGCGTGCTGGTCCAGGCAACCGACACCACTCGTGTCGGCCTGACCTACCATTCCAAGGTCAAGTACAAGCTTGAAGGCCACACTGAAGTGAGCCCGGGCGCCGGCACACCGGCCTTCCTGCTCAGCAATGGTCGCTACGACGCTTCGCTGGACATCACCACGCCTGAATCGGTGGACTTTTCGGTCACCCAGCAAATCAATGATGCCTGGACCGTCTACGCCGGCAGCACCTGGACTCGCTGGAGCCGCCTGAAAGAAATTACCGTAAACAACGACGTAACGAGTGGTGGTGCCCTGAACCCGCCCCTCTTCGGTACCATCACCGAAGAGCAAAACTGGCACGACACCTGGGCCTACGCCATCGGTACCTCCTACCAGTTGAACAAGCAGTGGGTACTGCGTACCGGCCTGACCTTCGACCAGTCGCCGACCAACAACCAGGACCGCTCGCCACGCATTCCGACCGGCGACCGGACCATCTTCAGCCTCGGTGCCGGCTGGAGCCCGACAGAAGACCTGACCATCGACGTGGCTTATTCCTACCTCAAGGAAGAAAAAGTCAAAGTCGGCGGCAGCAATGCGCTCGGCCAATCCTACAACGCTGAATACGAAAACAGCGCCAACGGTTTCGGCGTCGGTGCAACCTACCGCTTCTGATGTTTCACGGCGAACCTGAACCACTCGCCACCTGAAGCGAAAAAAGCCCCGCACTCTGCAAAGAGGCGGGGCTTTTTCGTGGTCTGCAATCAGGGCTTGGAAGCAATGGCCGCTTCTACCGCCTTGATGAAATCAGGATCGTCAGGCTTGATCCGACTGGAAAAACTGCCAACGACTTTACCCTGGCGGTCCACCACGTACTTGTAGAAATTCCACTTCGGCGCGGCGGATTGTTCAGCCAGGTGTTTGAACAGCGGTATCGCATCCGCACCACGCACCGGCTGTGGTTCGGTCATGGTGAAGGTCACGCCGTAATTGACGTAGCAGACCTTGGCGGTTTCAGCACCATCCTTGGACTCCTGCTTGAAGTCATTGGACGGCACACCCAGCACTTGCAAGCCTTGGCCCTTGTAGCGCTGGTTGAGCGCCTCAAGACCTTTGAACTGCGGGGCGAACCCACAGAAGCTGGCAGTGTTGACCACCACCAGTGGCTTGCCGGCGAAGCGCTGGCACAGATCGATGGTTTCCTTGGCCCGCAGCTTGGGCAACGAACCCTCCAGCAACAACGGGCAATCGGCGGCCCAGACTTGCCCAGTCACAGCCAGCAACAGGGCGGGAACAGCAAACCAGCGCATCAACATGTCGTTTTTCCTTAAAAGCACGTCAGACCAAGACGTTACTCGCAGCGTCCGATGCCGTCCATTGCTCAACACGCCCCCATGCCCAGTTGCATCAATGCCAAACCGCCCTGATGCCAACCCCACCAGGCTAACGCCAGCAGCAGGCTGGCACCGACAGCGATCAACCACGGGCCGACGCGACTCATGTCGCACCGACCTGCACTTGCAGGCGCGCTACCGGCCGTTCACGCACCGGCCAGTTCAACGCCGCCGCCAACAGGCTGAGCAGGATCGACACCTGCCAGATCAAGTCGTAGCTGCCGGTGCGGTCGTACACCACCCCGCCCAACCAACCACCGAGGAACGAACCCAACTGGTGGAACAGGAACACGATCCCACCCAACATCGACAGATTTCGTACACCAAACAGGGTCGCTACCGTGCCATTGGTCAACGGCACCGTCGACAGCCACAGCAAGCCCATCGCCATGCCGAACAAGTACGCCGTCGTGGTCGTCACCGGCAGCCACAGGAACAGACCGATCACCACCGCCCGCGCCAGGTACAACCCGGTCAACAGGCGCGGCTTGGACATGCGCCCACCCAGCCAGCCGGCGGTGTAAGTGCCGAAAATATTGAACAAACCGACCAGGGCCAGCACCGTCGTGCCGACGCTGGCGGGCAGGTGCTGGTCCACCAGGTACGCCGGCAAATGCACACCGATGAACACCACCTGGAAACCGCAGACAAAAAAGCCCACCGCCAGCAGCCAGAACCCGGAATGGCTGCACGCTTCGCGCAAGGCTTCGCCCAGGGTTTGTTCATGGCCGGCAACTGGCAACGGTGCGTCCTTGAGCATGCTCACCAGCGGCACAATCAACGCCACCAGCAGCCCCAGGGCCAACAGCGCTGCCGACCAACCAAGCCAGCCGATCAGCCCCAGCGTACCCGGCAACATGGCGAACTGGCCGAAAGAACCGGCAGCACTGGCGATGCCCATGCCCATGCTGCGCTTTTCCGGCGGCACGGCCCGTCCAACCACGCCCAGGATCACCGAGAACGACGTGCCCGACAGACCGATACCAATCAAAAGGCCCGCACTCAATGACAGCGACCATGGCGAGTCGGCCATGCCCATGAACACCAAGCCGACCGCATAGAGAACACCGCCGATCAACACCACCTTTGCCGCACCGAAGCGGTCGGCCAAGGCGCCAGTGAACGGCTGCGCTAGGCCCCAGATCAGGTTCTGCAAGGCAATGGCAAAGGCGAACACCTCGCGGCCCCAGCCGAACTCGCTACTCATGGGCGCCAGGAACAGGCCGAAGCCATGCCGCACGCCCAGGGACAACGCCAGGATCAGCGCACTGCCCACCAGGACCCAACCACAGGTACGCCACATCGATGTCATGCTTGTTCTCCAGTCGCGGGTATATACCCACTTATCATCGAACGAACCGGCTTCACGCCAGTTCATCCAGCAAGGCCAGCAAGGTCGCGCGCTTTTCCGCGCCCAGCTTATCGATCAGTTTCTGCTGCGCCGCTTCCCAGGCCGGCAATGCCGCCGCCAGCCGGGCCCGGCCCGCTTCAGTGAGCACGACGATACGGTTACGCAAGTCGTCGCCCTCGGCCAACGCCACCAGCCCCTCACCTTCCAGCACCCGCAGGTTGCGCCCCAGGGTACTGCGATCCAGGCCCATGGCCTCGGCCAGGGAGGAAATACTCGGTTGGTCCAGGCGCGCCAGGTTGTTCAGTAACGAATACTGGGCGACGTTGATCCCGAAGCCGTCGAGGGCGCCGTCGTAATACCTGCTGACGCCACGGGCGGCACGACGCAGGTTGATGCACAAACATTGGGAAGGAAGCATGATGCGTGTATATACCCGCGACTGAATGAATGCAAATTTAAATGAACACAGCCCTGTGAGCCAGATCCGGATTCAACTCGACACCAACGCTACCAGAACGGCCACTTCCAGCAGCTCCAGCAGGGCGCCCGCCGTATCCCCGGTGCATCCTTGCAGCCTGCGCAGCATCATCCGTCGCAACCCGATGAACACCAGCGCGGCGACCACCAACATCCACAGCCCGGCCCAGCCCAACAGCAGCAAGCACCCCAGCGCACAGGCCGACAACACCCACCAACCCGCGCGCCGAGGCAGATGATCGGCCAGCGCCTGGCCCAACCCACCGGCCCGCACGTACGGCGTGGTGAGGAACAAGCCCAGCAACGCGGCACGCCCCAGCACCGGCACGACGATCAAGGCCAACGCGTGCCCCTGCTCGATCAACGCCAGCAGCGCGGCAAACTTGAGCAACAGCACCAGCACCAGGGTGATCACCGCAATCGGCCCGCTGCGCGGATCTTTCATGATCAGCAGCGTGCGTTCACGATCGCCAAAACCGCCCAGCCAGGCGTCGGCGCTGTCGGCCAGGCCATCGAGGTGCAGGCCGCCGCTGAGCAGCACCCACGCGCTCAGCAACAGCGCGGCGTGGAGCAGCGACGGCGCACCCAGCAGCAGCGCATTGAGCAGCCACAGCACGGCGCCGAACACCAGCCCCACCATGGGATAGAACAACAGCGAACGGCCCAGCTGTTCGGGCTCGGGCATGCCGGGCAGGCGC
Source organism: Pseudomonas sp. RL_105y_Pfl2_101 (assembly GCF_963970585.1). Classification (NCBI taxonomy): domain Bacteria; kingdom Pseudomonadati; phylum Pseudomonadota; class Gammaproteobacteria; order Pseudomonadales; family Pseudomonadaceae; genus Pseudomonas; species Pseudomonas sp. RL_105y_Pfl2_101. The sequence continues at coordinate 235,108 of NZ_CAXAPG010000006.1, read as the reverse complement.
ACCGGCAGGCTGCTGAGAAATTGCAGGGCTATCCAGAAAGGCAACATCATTAATCCGCCTCTTTGAGCACGGGCCCTGCCGACACCGTCAGGGAAAACAGCGCGCCATGGGCGACTTCGACGTTGAGCAACTGCTCCCGAGGCAGACCGCGGGCCTGGGCCAGCAGCAGGCGCATCACGCCGCCATGGCTGACCAGCAGGACCCGCTGACCGGCATAGGCCGCGTGCAGGCGTTCGACCGCCGCCAGCACGCGGCTGGAAAACGCCAGCACCGGCTCGCCTTCAGGGGGCGTGAAGGCATAGGGATCGGCCCAGAACTGGCCCAGTGCCTCGGCGTCAGTGTCCATCAACGCCGCCGCGCTACGGCCTTCCCAGGCGCCGAAATGCAGCTCTTGCAGGTCTTTGTCCAAGTGCACCGGCAGGTTGAGCCGGGCGCCGAGTTGCTCGGCGAAACGGGCGCAGCGCTGCAACGGCGAACTCACCAGGCGATCCCAGGGCCCGCCTTGGGCGACGGCTGTGTGCATCTGCTCCCAGCCCCTGGCCGTCAAGGCATCGTCGAGGCTACCGCGCAAGCCGCCGCCCAATTCGGTTTCGCCGTGACGCAGCAGGTCCAGGCGCAAGGTCATGCCGGGCGATCCGCCACGGCCGCTTCGGCAAACGTCGCCATCTGCCCGTGAAGGTCACAGGCCAGGCGCAACAGCGGCACCGCCAACGCAGCGCCACTGCCCTCGCCCAGGCGCAGGCCGAGCTCCAGCAGCGGCTCGGCGCCGAGGGTTTCCAGCACGTGGCGATGGCCCGGCTCGGCGCCGCGATGGGCGAACAACAACCATGGCCGGCACGCCGGATTGAGCCGCACGGCCACCAGGGCCGCGACGCTGCAGATGAAGCCATCCACCAGCACGGCGACGCCCTGCTGGGCGCAGGCCAGGTACGCGCCGACCAACGCGGCGATTTCAAAACCGCCGAGGTTGAACAGGGTTTGCAATGGGTCGTGGCCCTGGGCAGCGTGCAACGCCAGGGCCCGTTCGATCACCTGGGCCTTGCGGCTGACACCCGCCGCGTCCAACCCGGTACCCGGCCCGACCAGATGCGCCACCGGGCATTCGAGCAAGGCGCAGGCCAGGGCGCTGGCGGCCGTGGTGTTGCCGATGCCCATCTCGCCACCAATGAACAAGTGCGTCCCGGCCGCGACCGCACGCAGCACACTGTCGCGCCCAGCTTGCAGGGCCTGCTCGCCCTCGCTCACCGTCATGGCTGGGCCCTGGACAAAATTCGCCGTGCCCGGCCCGACGTTCAGGTGCCGTACGCCGGGCAGGTCCAGCGATGGCGTGACAGTACCCAGGTCGACCACTTCCAGGGACGCGCCCAGTTGTCGCGCCAGGACGCTGATGGCCGCGCCGCCGCTGACGAAGTTGAGCAGCATCTGCCCGGTGACCTCTTGGGGATAGGCCGATACGCCTTCGGCGACCACACCATGGTCACCGGCAAAAATCGCGATCCATAGCTGATCGAGGCTCGGTTTGACCTGCCCTTGCAGGCCAGCCAGTTGCACCGCCACCGACTCCAGCCGCCCCAGGGAGCCGGCCGGTTTGGTCAGTTGTTGCTGACGGGCCGTGGCCAGTTCCAGCGCTTGGGTATCGACGGGCTTGCACGGGTCCAGCCACCAGCGATGATTCATAACGCAGTACCTTTGAGAGTCAGGGGCAGGCCGGCGACGGTCAGCACGACGCGCTGACAACGTTCGGCCAAGGCTTGATGCAGCCAACCGGCTTCATCGACGTAACGGCGCGTCAGCTCGCCCAGCGGCACGACACCCATGCCGGTCTCGTTGCTGACAAAAATGATGTGCCCGGGGAGCGCGGCCAGGCAGTCCAGCAGCGCCTCGCGTTCGGCGTTCAGTCGCTCGGGAGCGTCGAGCATCAACAGGTTGGTCAGCCACAGGGTCAGGCAATCCACCAGCAGGCATTGCCCGGGGGCGGCGTTTTCCCGTAGCACTCGGGCCAGGGCCAAGGGCTCCTCCACCAGTGCCCAATCGGCCGGGCGCCGGGCGCGGTGCTGGGCGATGCGCGTGTTCATCTCGCCGTCCAGGGGTTGGCTGGTGGCGATATAGGTCACTGGCAATTGGGAGTCTGTGGCGAGTTTTTCCGCCAGGCGACTCTTGCCGGAGCGGGCGCCGCCGAGGATCAGTTGCAGCATGGGTTATTCCTTTTATTTGGCGGTGTGGCGACTGGCGCCATCGCGAGCAAGCTCGCTCCCACAGGGGACTTATGTATACCCGCAGATCCGATGCTGGAACATTGGGTATCTTTTATTGGCGGTGTTGCGGCCGGCCTCTTCGCGAGCAGGCTCGCTCCCACAGTTGGTCCAGGGTGTACATGAATGCTGTGGTCATCAGAGATCCAATGTGGGGGGGGTGTGGGAGGCCAGCCCAGCCACTCTAAATCCCACAGGGCCCACACAAAACCTGCTGTGTACGTGGGAGCGGGCTTGCTCGCGAAGAGGCCGGTAAAGGCACCTCAAATCCCACAAAGCTCACGCAACAACCGAGTATCCAAATGCTGTTCCACCAGATCCGCCAGCCGCTCGATATCCCGCTCGCGCAACCCGTGGTAATCCACCGCCTGCACATCCTGCAACCCGGCCCAGCGCAACAACGCGCTACTGGCGGCCGGTGATTCAAAAAGCCCATGCAGGTAAGTGCCGAACACCTGCCCGTCGAGACTCTGGGCGCCGTCGCAACGGCCATCCTCCAGATGCACCGCCGGGTGTTCCAGGGCCGGGCCGCTGGTTACGCCAGCATGAATCTCATAGCCGCTGACTTCAGCCTCTTCCAAAGCCAATCGTCCGCGCACATTGCGCAATTGCTTCTCGTGTTCCAGCGTCGTTTCGACATCCAGCAGGCCCAGCCCGGCACTGGAACCGGCCGCGCCTTCCAGCCCCGACGGGTCGTGGACCTGCTGGCCGAGCATCTGCAAACCGCCGCAAATACCCAGCAGCTTGCCGCCGTATCGCAGGTGGTGATTGATCGCCGCTGCCCAACCGTTGGCGCGCAGGTAGGCCAGGTCGCTGCGCACGCTTTTCGAACCGGGCAGGATGATCAGGTCGGCCGGCGGGATGGGCTGGCCGGGGCCGATGAATTGCAAGTCGACCTGCGGGTGCAGGCGCAGCGGATCGAAGTCGGTGTGGTTGCTGATACGCGGCAGTACCGGCACCACCACCTTGAGCACCTGTTCAGCCTTGCCGGTTTGGCGCTGGTCGAGGCCGTCCTCGGCTTCCAGGTGCAGGTCCATCACGTAGGGCAACACGCCGACCACCGGTTTGCCGGTGCGCGCTTCCAGCCAGTCCAGGCCCGGTTGCAGCAAGGCGAGGTCACCGCGAAAACGGTTGATGATGAAGCCCTTGACCCGCGCCTGTTCGCTGGGCGAAAGCAACTCCAGGGTGCCGACCAGATGGGCAAACACCCCGCCACGATTGATATCGGCGATCAGCAGCACCGGGCAGTCCACCGCTTCGGCAAATCCCATGTTGGCAATGTCGCCGGCACGCAGGTTGATCTCGGCCGGCGAGCCGGCGCCCTCCACCATCACCACCGGATACGCCGCGCTCAAGCGCGCGTGGGAAGCCAGCACGGCTTGCATCGCGATGGCTTTGTAATCGTGATAGGCCACGGCATTCATGGTGGTCACGGCACGGCCATGGATGATCACCTGGGCGCCAGTGTCGCTGTTGGGCTTGAGTAGCACCGGGTTCATGTCGGTGTGCGGTTCCAGCCCCGCCGCCTGGGCCTGCACCGCCTGGGCGCGACCGATTTCGCCGCCGTCGGCCGTCACGGCGCTGTTGAGGGCCATGTTCTGCGGCTTGAACGGCACCACGCTTACACCCTGGCGTCGGACCCAGCGGCATAAAGCCGTGACCAAGGTACTTTTGCCGGCATCGGACGTGGTGCCCTGCACCATCACTGTGGTCATCGGGTGTCCTTGGCGTAGGCCTCTAAGGCCTGTTCGAGGCGCAGGAATTCGCTGTCGTCGGCCGGCAGCCCGAAGCGCAGGCTGCTGGTGTTGGTAAACAAGCGCAGGAGAATGCCGCGATGGGCCATGAAATCATGGAGCCCCAGGGCGTGTTCGGTGACCAGCCATTGGAACAATCCGCAGCCGCCGTGTGGCTTGAAGCCGTGGCGTTCGAGCATCAGCGCCAGGCGTTGGCGGGCGGCTTCGCAGCGTTGGCGCTGGTATGCGTGGGCATCAGTGTCCAGCAGGCACGCCTGGCCCAGCACCCGGGTCGGCCCGCTGACGGCCCACGGCCCGACTTGTTCAGCGAGCAACTTGAGCAAGCGCCGCTCGGCCAAGACAAAGCCCAGGCGCACCCCGGCCAGGCCAAAGAACTTGCCGAACGAACGCAGCACGATCAGCCCGACCAGTTGGGTGTGCGCCGCCAGGCTCAGCGCCGGCGTGACGTCCATGAAGGCTTCATCTACCACCAGCCAGCCACCGCGCTGGGCCAGGCGCGTATGCCAGTCCAGCAAGCGCTCGGGCGCCAGGCTCAGGCCCGTGGGGTTGTTCGGATTGACCACCACCAGCACGTCGAGGCTGTCGAGAAAGAAGTCCACTTCCGTCTCCAGCACTTCGCGCACGATGTAGCCGCTGCGGCGCCAGGCTTCGGCGTGCTCGGCGTAACAGGGCGACAAGACACCGACCTTGCCGGCCCGGCGCAGGCGCGGCAACAGCTGGATGGCCATCTGCGAACCGGCCACCGGCAGCACATTCAGTGCGCCGTAATAATCGCAGGCGGCCTGTTCCAAGCCGTCATCGGTTTCCGGCAGACGCGCCCAGGCCCGCTGCGGAATCGCCGGGACGTCGAACGGCCAAGGTGCCAGGCCGCTGGACAAGTCGAGCCAATCCGCTTCGCCAATGCCGTATTGCCGGACTGCGTTGCGCAAGCGGCCACCGTGTTCAAGCATAAAACTCAGCTCCCAGGCAAAGAATCAGCAGCCATAACCATACGCCGCGCTGGACCAATTGCCAGCCGCGATCAATGGCGTCGGCACTCGCCGGCACGCCTTCGCCCAGCGCTGGACGTTGATGCAGCTCGCCGTGATAAACCGCCGCCCCGCCCAGCTCGACACCCAGCGCTCCGGCACCGGCGGCCATCACCGGTCCAGCGTTGGGGCTGTCCCAGGTCGGCCCCTGGGTGCGCCAGCACTTGAGCGCCAGGCGGGTTTTGCCGAGCAGCGCGTAGGTCAATGCCACCAGGCGCGCCGGAATATAGTTGAGCCCATCGTCGATTTTTGCCGCCGCCCAACCGAAGCGCTCGAAGCGTTCGTTGCGATAACCCCACATGGCGTCGAGGGTATTGCTCAGGCGGTACAACACCACCCCGGGCGCGCCGGCCACGGCGAACCAGAACAGCGCGGCGAACACCGCGTCGCTGCCGTTTTCCAGCACCGACTCGGTGGCGGCGCGGGCCACGGCGGTTTCATCCAGTTCAGCCGTTTCGCGACTGACCAGATAGCCGACACGCTTGCGCGCCTCGTCCAGATCGCCACTGCGCAATGCCCGCGCCACCGGCTCGACATGTTCACCGAGGCTGCGCAGGCCGAGGGCGCAGTACAAGGCGAGGATCTCCACCAACCAGCCCACCATCGGCGCCCACGAAAGGGCCGTGGCGAGCAAGGTCAACGGCACCACGGCGATGAACCACGCCGTCACCCCATGACTGCGCCAGCCGCGTCCGCCTGAGTTGAAACGTTGTTCGATGCGATTGGCAAAACCGCCGAACGCCACCAGCGGATGCCAGCGCCGAGGCTCGCCCAACAGCGCATCCAGCGCCACCGCGGCGACACTGATCAACGCCACACTCATGGGCTCACTCCCCAACGGTTTTCATACAGCAGTTCATTGAGCGGACGCGGTTGCGCCCAACCTTCCAGGGCGAGCATCGGTGCCGGATAAAACCCCTCGACCGGGCCCAGACAGAGGATCGCCAGCGGCTTGGCCCCAGCGGGCAAGCCCAGCAGGTCGGCCAGGGCCAGGGGCTCGAACAACGACACCCAGCCCATCCCCAGCCCTTCGGCGCGGGAAGCCAGCCATAGGTTCTGGATCGCGCAGGACAGCGAGGCCAGGTCCATTTCCGGCAAGGTCCGGCGACCGAAGATGTGTCGCTCGCGATCCTCCATCAATGCCGCCACCAGCACTTCGGCGCAGTCGTCGATACCTTCGACCTTGAGCTTCATGAATTCATCGCTGCGCTCACCCAGGGCCTCGGCGGTGCAAATGCGTTCCTGCTCCACCAGTTGGCGGATCTGCCCACGCAAGGCGCGGTCGCTGATGCGGATGAATCGCCACGGTTGCATCAGGCCGACGCTGGGGGCCTGGTGCGCGGCTTCCAGCAGACGGCGCAGCAAGGCCGGCTCAACCGTGCCACCGCTGAAGTGGCGCATGTCGCGGCGTTCGGCGATGGCGCGGTAGATGGCGTCGCGTTCGGCCTGGGAGAAAGCGGTGTCGGTCATGGCCTCTTCGCGAGCAAGCTCGCTCCCACATTGGCTAGCGTTGCACTTGAGATCACTGGGTCCCCTGTGGGAGCGAGCCTGCTCGCGATAGCGGTCTCAGGATCAGGCGCAAACAACGCAGCAATCGCCTTGGGATTGGACGGAAAATAAAAATGAACATAGGAAGCCGTCATCCGCCCCTGCCGGAACACCGCTTCCGCCCCGCGCCCGCCGTTGGGGCTATGGCCACGGGCAATCGGTTCAAGCTCGGTGCTGGTCAGCGAATGATGATAGGTGTGCCCACGTAGGTCGCCTTCCGGCAAATCCACCGATTGCAGCGCCAGGGCTGCCAGGCGCTTTTGCATCTGCGCATCACCGGCCAGCAGCCCCAGCAGTTCGGCGCGCACGCCGTCGACATCGGTCAATGAATCGAGCAGATACAACATGCCGCCGCATTCGGCGAGCAACGGTTTATCGGCTGCATGGTGGGCACGGATCGCGGCGAGCATCGGCGTATTCAGGGCCAGCGCAACGTGGTGCAGCTCTGGATAACCGCCAGGCAGATAAAGGCTGTCCGCCTCGGGCAGTTCGCTGTCATGGATCGGAGAAAAGAAGCTCAACTGCGCGCCCATGGCCCGCAGCAGATCAAGGCTGGCGCCATAGGTGAAGGCAAACGCTTCGTCCCGGGCTACGGCGATGCGCACCCCGGCGAGCCACGGCTCGACGGCGATCACCTCGGGCGCGGCGAATGCCACCGCTGGCGGCAGCGCCACTTCGCAACTCCCGGCCAAGGCCTCGGCCGCCGCGTCGAGGCGCGCGTCCAAGTCGTTCAACTCGCTGGCCTGGACCAACCCGAGATGACGACTGGGCAATTCGATGCCGGTTTCCCGGGACAGCGCGCCGTACCAGCGCAGGCCTTCGGTCAGGCTGCCTTCGAGCAATTGCGCGTGGCGCAAGGTGCCGACCCGGTTGGCCAAGACCCCGGCGAACGGCAGATCGGGTTGATAACGCGCCAGGCCCAGGGCCAGGGCGCCGAAAGTCTGGGCCATGGCCGTGCCATCGATCACCGCCAACACCGGCACGCCAAAATGCCGCGCCAGGTCGGCGCTCGACGGGGTGCCGTCGAACAGCCCCATGACCCCTTCGATCAGGATCAGGTCCGCTTCGGCAGCGGCTTCCCACAACAGTCGGCGACTTTCCTGCTCACCGACCATCCACATGTCCAATTGATAGACCGGCGCGCCACTGGCCCGCTCCAGGATCATCGGGTCGAGAAAATCCGGGCCGCATTTGAATACACGCACCTTGCGTCCCTGGTTGCGATGCAACCGGGCCAGCGCCGCAGTGACGGTGGTCTTGCCTTGGCCCGAGGCCGGCGCTGCGATCAGCACCGCCGGACAGTGGCGGCGGGTCATGGCGGGATCGCTCACAGTTCGACGCCTTTCTGCGCCTTGATACCCGCCTGGAATGCGTGCTTGATCATGCCCATTTCGGTCACGGTGTCGGCCAGCTCGATCATCTCGGGCTTGGCGCCACGACCGGTCACCACCACATGCTGCATCGGCGGACGGGCCTGCAGATCGCTCAGCACCTGATCGAGGTCGAGGTAACCGTGCTTGAGGGCAATGTTCAACTCGTCGAGCACCACCAGGCCGATGGACGGATCGTTGAGCAACTGACGTGATACCGCCCAAGCGGCTTCGGCAGCGGCGATGTCGCGCTGGCGATCTTGGGTTTCCCAAGTAAACCCTTCGCCCATGACATGAAAGCGTACCTGCTCCGGGAAGCGGCGCAAGAACAGCTCTTCACCGGTGCTGTTGCGCCCCTTGATGAACTGCACCACGCCGCATTGCATGCCGTGGCCCATGGACCGCGCAAGCATGCCGAACGCCGAACTGCTTTTGCCCTTGCCATTGCCCGTCAGCACCAGCAGCAGGCCGCATTCATTCGGCGAGTTGGCGATGCGCTCGTCGATCACAGCTTTCTTGCGCAGCATGCGCGCCAGGTGGCGCTCATCGCGATCGGACGTGTCGGTGATGAGGGAGTCGGTCATGGGAAGCCTCCGTTTGGGATTGGACAACGGCGGGCGGGCACAAAAAAAGACGGCAACAAGCCTGGCATCGCCCACCGTGATGCCGTTGGATGAATCAGGCCGGTCTCCGGGCTCATGAGCGGCGTGGTGCCTGGCTGCGCGCCTTCCCATGTCTGGCGACACAGTGGCTTGAGCACAGCGTTGACTCATTTACCGTTGCGGGGGCAGCGCCGGGTTCGTGTGCACTCACCGGCTTCCCTGTTTCACTCTGTCGACCGCAGCCACAGAGCACCTGAAACAAGCGGCGAAGGTTAGAGGGTTGGGGGTGGAGCGTCAATTAAAGCCGCCTGTCGGGGCGATCATTGGCGCCGATCAATAAAATGACGCCAATCTTGTGGGATTCTGCGGCAAGTGATATCAAAGCGACATTACGACCCGATATCACAAGAACAAGAGGGCAAAAGCATGCAAGGCATGATCATCAGCAATCCAAAATTGGAATTCCTGCGCCCGGCGCTGGAACGCTGGTTTGACTGTATCGACCGCTACAATGCCGTGCGCGGCGATAACGACACGCCCTACTGGTTCGATGAAAAAGCCAACCTTGGGTTGCTATCAGCCGCAGCCTGGATGGCCGAGATGGTCACGCTGCAAAACGCGCCAACCCGCAAGCAGAATGAAGAAGGCGAACGCAACGTCAGCGCCGACCTGTTCATCGCCAGCACCGAAGAGCGCGCCTTCATCCAGGCCACCCAACGCTGGCCCAAGGTCAACAACTTGAACCTGACCCAACCGCTGCTCGAAGCCGCCAGCGATGCCAAGCGCATCAGCTACGCCAGCGACCTGAAGCTGGGCTGCCTGTTCGTCTCGCCACAAAAAGCCCAGCAAAGCGCCACACCCGAAGAATTGCAGGACATTATCGACGACCTGCAGAAGGAAAACACCTGCGCCGTGGCCTGGTACTTCCCTTACGCCTACCGCAAGTTGCGCAACGAAGCCGGGCATTACCACCCTGGCATTGCGGTGCTGTTCAAGCAGGCTCATGGTTGATTCGTTCAGCAGGGAACGGTAAGAGATCTGGTGTGGGAGCTTGCTCGCGATAACGGTGTGCCAGTCAACATCAACACAGGCTGATGCACCGCCATCGCGAGCAAGCTCGCTCCCACACTGGATTTTCAGCAGGCACAAAATCCATATGCATCACAGGGGCCTGCCTGGCTGACAGTCCTACCCACAGTTGAACCATCGCGCGTCTACGCTCCTCTATGAATAACTACATGCATTCATAGGGAAGCCAGCATGCTCAAGCCACCCCATCTCCTGATCGTCGCCCTTGCCGCCGGGCTTGTCGCTTGTGGCGAGTCGTCCACCTTGCAAGTGTCCGACGGCACCGGCCCAGCGCCGAAACTGCCTGAACCGAACAAGACCCTGGTCCCCACCGTCAACATCGCCGAAGCCATCGGCTGGCCACAAGGCGCCAAGCCTACCCCAGCCCAGGGCCTGCAAGTGGGCGCGTTCGCCGAAGGGCTGGACCATCCGCGCTGGCTTTACGTGTTGCCCAATGGCGATGTGCTAGTGGCCGAAACCAACGCCCCGCCCAAGCCGGACGACGCCAAGGGCATCCGGGGCTGGGTGATGAAAAAAGTCATGGGCCGCGCCGGCGCCGGCGTGCCCAGCCCCAATCGCATCACACTGCTGCGCGACGCCAATCACGACGGCATCGCCGAAACCCGCACGGTGTTCCTGGAAAATCTCAATTCACCGTTCGGCATGACCCTGGTCGGCAATGACCTGTACGTGGCCGATACCGACCGGCTGATCCGCTTTCCCTATAAGGACGGTGACACGCAAATCAAGACGCAGCCGACCAAGGTCGTCGATCTGCCCGGTGGCACACTCAACCATCACTGGACCAAGAACGTGATTGCCAGCCGCGACGGCAGCAAGCTGTACGTCACCACCGGCTCGAACAGTAACGTCGCGGAAAACGGCATGGAGGCCGAAGAAGGTCGCGCCGCCATCTGGGAAGTGGACCGTGCCAGCGGCAATCACCGCATCTTCGCCTCGGGCCTGCGCAACCCCAACGGCCTGGCCTGGGAGCCCCGCAGCGGCGCGCTCTGGACAGCGGTGAACGAACGGGATGAGATCGGCAGCGACCTGGTGCCGGACTACATTACGTCGGTCAAGGACGGGGCCTTCTATGGCTGGCCCTACAGCTATTATGGGCAGAACGTCGACGTCCGGGTCGAACCACAAAACCCGGCCCTGGTGGCCAAGGCCATTGCCCCGGACTACGCCGTCGGCCCTCACACCGCCTCATTGGGCCTGACCTTCGCCGAGGGCAGCACCTTGCCTGCACCGTTTACCGAAGGGGCCTTCGTCGGCCAGCACGGCTCCTGGAACCGTAAGCCCCACAGTGGTTATAAAGTGATTTTCGTACCGTTCAACGGCGGCAAGCCGGTGGGGCAACCCGTAGATGTGCTCACCGGTTTCCTGAACGCCGACGAAAAAGCCCAGGGGCGGCCAGTGGGCGTAGTGATCGACAAGCAGGGTGGGTTGTTGGTGGCCGATGATGTGGGGAACAAGATATGGCGCGTGTCAGGTAAATAAGGCCGGCACACCTGCGTGTGTGCACCGCCCGATCTGTGGGAGCAAGGCTTGCCCGCGAAACAGGCACCTCGATCTCTGAAAGACCGTATCGCCTTCATCGCCGGCAAGCCTTGCTCCCACAGACCAGGACAACAACCACTCAGGGATTGCGCGCCAGATGCTCCGGCTGCAGCACACGCTTGGCGCTCAGGTAAGTCCTCTGCCAATAGGCCTTGGACAGGCTATCGAGCTTGACCGTACCCCCCGTGGCCGGCGCGTGAACGAAACGTCCCTCACCGACATAGATCCCGGCATGGCTGACCTGGGAGCCGCCGTTGGTGGCGAAGAAAATCAAATCGCCGCTCTGCAAGGCTTCCTTGCCAACATCCAGGGCACGCATGCCGATCATCTCGCGGGTGGAACGCGGCAGGGAAATGCCGGCAGCGTCGCGGTACACATAGCCAATCAGGCCACTGCAGTCAAAACCCGAATCCGGTGTATTACCGCCCCAACGATAAGGTGTGCCCACCAGGCCAAGCGCCCGGAAGAGCACATCTTCGGCAACCGGGGAAAAGGGTTGCGAGGGGGTAAAGACCACTGGAACTCGCACTGGAGCAGGCGGCGGAGTGCGGCTGGCGCACGCGCTGAGCAGCGCGGCAAGAAACATGAGAGCGAGGCGGGCCGACGTCGACATATGCAGAACAATCCTGATCTGGATGCGGCTTTTCTGCCGTGTGCATGAAAACAAATGCGCCTGCGGAGTACGCAGGCGGATTGCCATCAATCAATGATCAAGGATTCTAGCGGCTATAAGGCAAACTTCAAGTAAGACTTTAAGTTTGCCTTATAAACTGTGTGCTTACTTGCGAGCAGTGACAACAGTCGGGGCCATGGCGAGGGCGCGCTTGGCTTCGATGAAGGTCTTGCTCCAGTAGCTGTTGTCCAGGTTGTCGATCCGCACCCCACCGCTGCGGCGGCTGCTGGAATGGATGAACTGGTTGTCGCCCAGGTAGATACCGGCATGGCTGACGCGACCGCGACGACCGCTGGTGCTGAAGAACAGCAGGTCACCGGGTTCAAGTTCGTTGCGAGCCACCAGTGGGGCGTTCACGTTGATCATTTCGCGAGTGGAACGCGGCAAGTTCATACCGGCCTCTTCGCGGAACAGATAACCGATGAAACCGCTGCAATCGAAGCCGGCTTCAGAGGTACCACCAAAACGGTAGCGGGTACCGATCAACGACATACCGCGCTCCAGGATGCTGTCGGCCAGTACTGGAAGCTGGTAAGGCTTGCTACCGGCGAAGGCTGCGAGCTCTTTGTCGGAGGCCATTTCTTCCTGGAACGCAACGGAGGAAGACTGGGCGGTAACGGTATTAACGGTATTCTTGACCTGTGGTTGTTGCTCTTGCTGAGTCACTGGAGAGTGGGCAGCGCAACCAAACAACAGGGTAACAAGTGCGAGAGGCACGAGGGGTGCGAAGCGATTTAGCATGGGCACGACCGTGGCTGAAGTAGTAAAGATGGCGGGACTATGCCTTCTATCAACCTCATTTGCAAATTCAATCGATGCAAATGTGACTTCTCGGTTTTACGTTTACATCTAAGCGCTTATGCCCATTTTGAACGTCACGTGGCCTGCCGCCCAGCAGGACCGCGGGTTTCGCCACGTCCAGAGCAGGCCATGAGCCACTACCAGCAACGGTTCTACCAGCCCAATGTTTCTTTCAAAAAAGGAATAGTCAGCTTGCGCTGGGCCTGGAGTGAGGCCTGGTCGAGGCGTTCGAGCAGTTCGAACAACGCGCTCATGCTGCGGGTACCACGGGTGAGGATGAAATGCCCGACTTCGTCGGTCAGGTGCAGGCCGCGCCGGGAAGCGCGCAGCTGCAAGGCGCGGAGTTTGTCTTCGTCGGAAAGCGGGCGCATCTGGAAAATCAGTGCCAGGGTGAGACGAGACTTGAGGTCCGCCAGCTTCACCGGCAGCTCCCGAGGCGACGTCGACGCGGCGATCAGCAAACGCCGACCGCTGTCGCGCAACCGATTGAACAGGTGAAACAGCGCTTCTTCCCAATCAGCCTTGCCGGCCACGGCCTGGAGATCATCCAGGCAAACCAGTTCGTACTGTTCGAGATTGTCGAGAATTTCAACGCCGCGGTCGAGCAACTCGGCCAGCGGCAGGTAGACCGCAGGTTCGCCCAATTGCTCGAACCGCAGACACGCGGCCTGCAACAGGTGCGTGCGCCCTACCCCGTCCTTGCCCCACAGATAAATCAGGCTTTCGGTCCAGCCGGCGTCGGCTTCGCAAAGCCGCTCAACATAGCCGAGTGCAGCGGCATTGGCGCCTGGGTAGTAATTGATAAAGGTGGCGTCATCACGCAGACGCACACCTAGGGGCAGCTGAATCGGTTTCATGCTGACTGAACAGTTCCTCGGGAACCGTTAGTGGCCTCTGTGTAAAGTGCGCAAAGTTTATACCCGTGACGCGGACCGCACAATGCGCCGGACCACGAGCAAAATCAAAGGTTTGCAGCGGCATGGGCGCGGAGCGTCAGTTTCCCTGACACACCGCCTGCTATTTACCCTATAGGCCAGGGTCTTCGACGCCGCTGTAGATGTCCGAATCCTTGTACAGATCGTGCATATGCCGCACCAGCACCATGATCACCGCCGCCACCGGCAACGCCAGCAGGATCCCGGTGAAGCCGAACAATTCGCCCCCCGCCAGGATCGCGAAGATCACCGCCACCGGGTGCAGGCCAATGCGGTCGCCCACCAGCAGCGGCGTCAGCACCATGCCCTCCAGGGCCTGGCCGACCATGAACACCGCGACGATGCCCACCATCGGGTACAGGTCGCCGCCGAACTGGAACAACCCGGCAACTAAAGCCGCGCCAATGCCAATCACAAAGCCCATGTACGGCACGATGGCCGCCAGCCCGGCGATCAAGCCGATCAACAGCCCCAGCTCCAGCCCTATCAGCATCAGCCCAGCCGCATAGATGAAGCCCAGGGCTACCATCACCAGCAGTTGCCCGCGCACGAACGCCCCCAGCACTTCATGGCATTCGCCGGTCAGGGTCATGATGCGTTCTTCTCGATGACGCGGCAGTAGGCTGCGAATCTTCGCCATCATCAGGTCCCAGTCTCGCAGTAGATAGAAGGCCACCACTGGAATCAGCACCAGGTTCGCCAGCCAGCCGATCAACGCCAGGCCCGAGGCCGTGGCCTGGCTCAACACCACGCCAACGATGTCGGTGGTTTGCCCCATGTGCTCGCTGATGGCCGCCTTGACCTTGTCGAACTTCCAGAAACCGTCCGCCAACCCCAGCTTCGACTGCACCCACGGCACCGCGCTGTGCTGCAACCAATCGAGCATCTGCGGCACCAATTCGTACAAGCGCAGCAGTTGCTTGGCGAGCATCGGGATCAGCACCAGCAACAGTGCACCCACAATCAAGGTGAACAGCGCAAACACCGCCACCACGCCCCAGGTTCGCGACAGACCGAGTTTTTCCAGGCGATCCACCACCGGGTCGAACAGATAGGCCAGCAGCAGCGCAACCAGGAATGGCGTCAGGATCGGATGCAGCAAATAGATAAGCGCAATCAGCAGGGCAACCCCGCCCAACCAGAACCAACGCCGCGTATCGCCCATGAACCACTCCTAGCTATATAAAAGAAAGAAAACCTACCAGCGGAAGCGCAGATTGGCTGCCGGCTCCGGCACAGGCGCTGCAACCGGGGCCGAGCCATCGGCGGCGGGCGGCGCCACTGGCACTGGCGCGACGGCCTCGCCGGGCGGGATCTCCTGCAGTTTCGCCAGGGCCAACTGCGCCTTCAGTTGTTCGGCACTGCCGTTGACCCGATAGACGATCCGGTCGCCTTCAACCCACTGCAACTGCCCGTCGAACGGCTCGAGCAGACGCCCAAGCGCCGCGTAACGCTCCAGGTTCATGCCCTGCACTTCCAGCAGTTGCTCAGTGGCCACGCCCGGCTTGGTGACGAAACGTGGCGCCAGGCGCTGGTTCACCGCGAGCATGACCGCGTCGGCCAGGGCCGCAGGATTGGCACCCTGGGCAGTGCCCTGCTCGCGTTGATCCCCCAGCCACAGGCGCCAAGCCCCCTGCCACTGCCCGTCCTCTTCCTTGGCGTGGACCGCCAGCAAGGCGTCTGTCGCGTAGCGCTCCGAGGCATCACGTAAAGGCGCCGGGTCGCTGCCTTCCAGGTTCGGTGCGGTGGCAACGATTTGCTCGCTCAAGTCCGCCAGCGGCAGGTGCAAGGCCAGGCCCCGATGCTGGGCGGCACGCCGCAATAGCGTGGCGCTGGCCTGGCCATCACCCACCAGACTGGAGCCCTCGACCGAGTCGTTCAGCCACCAGCCCAGGATCGATGGCCTGTTCGCGCTCCACAGCGACAACCCTGCCGAGCGCAATGCGCGGTCGGTGCTCGCCGGGTCGAAGTCCACCTTGAGGCTTTCCGGTGGACCGGCGTCGTAGCCATATTGAAGAATGATCTGTTGCGGGTCCTGGCGGATAGCCGCCAAGCCTGGATTCTGGGCCGCCTTCGCGTCGCCAGTCAGGCGCTGCACCAACGTATCCAGGGCACGCAGCGTCGCCTGGTTGCGCTCCTCCGGTGCCTGGCTGGTGACCGGCTCGAGCACTTGATAGAGGGCATTGACGGTTTCGGCATGGCTCGCCAGGCTGACCAGCGACAAGCAGCTCACGGACAAGAATTTGAACAAACGCATGGAAGATTCCCGGACATAACGGCTGGAACAGGCCGTGTGAAGAAGATTGAGCATGGCTGTGACCACAGCACCCGGCAAAACATTCACACACCTGGTGAAAGTTTCGCACGGTCATCACCATAACCGGTTACCGCTACACCTTATACAGAGGCGTTGCGCAGTACCAATATAAGAAATATCGGTTTTTTTCCGTGGATATGTCCCTGCCCGTCGGCGCGAGGATGGCCGCTGCCCCTCAAGCCTGATAAAATCGCGCGCCTTCGCAGACCGGCAATGGCTGGGCTCCCGGAATAATTCGTACAACGGTTATTCAATGGCCCCGGCGTCGGTCGTTACCCAGAAATCCCCCCCCTAAAGGCCTGGATCATGAGCAAGCAACCCTCCCTGAGCTACAAGGACGCCGGTGTAGACATCGACGCCGGTGAAGCATTGGTCGAACGCATCAAGAGCGTCGCCAAGCGCACTGCGCGCCCGGAAGTCATGGGCGGCCTGGGGGGGTTCGGCGCCCTCTGCGAGATCCCGGCCGGCTACAAGCAACCGGTCCTGGTCTCGGGCACCGACGGCGTCGGCACCAAGCTGCGCCTGGCCCTGAACCTGAACAAGCACGACAGCATCGGCATCGACCTGGTGGCCATGTGCGTGAACGACCTGGTGGTCTGCGGCGCCGAGCCGCTGTTCTTTCTCGACTACTACGCCACCGGCAAGCTCAACGTCGACACCGCCGCCCAGGTCGTGACCGGCATCGGCGCCGGCTGTGAACTGTCCGGCTGCTCCCTGGTCGGCGGCGAAACCGCGGAAATGCCTGGCATGTACGAAGGCGAAGACTACGACCTGGCCGGCTTCTGCGTCGGCGTCGTGGAAAAGGCCGAGATCATCGACGGCTCGAAAGTCGCCGCTGGCGATGCCCTGCTCGCCCTGCCGTCCTCCGGCCCGCACTCCAACGGCTATTCACTGATCCGCAAGATCATCGAAGTCTCGGGTGCAGACATCGAAAACACCCAGCTCGACGGCAAGCCACTGGCCGACCTGCTGATGGCCCCTACCCGCATCTACGTCAAGCCGCTGCTCAAGCTGATCAAGGACACCGGCACCGTCAAGGCCATGGCCCACATCACTGGTGGTGGCCTGCTGGACAATATCCCGCGTGTACTGCCCAAAGGCGCCCAGGCCGTGGTCGACGTGGCGAGCTGGACCCGCCCGGCGGTGTTCGACTGGCTGCAAGAGAAAGGCAATGTCGATGAAACCGAAATGCACCGCGTGCTGAACTGCGGCGTGGGCATGGTCGTCTGCGTGGCCCAGGAGCACGTCGAGACGGCCCTGAACGTATTGCGTGAAGCTGGCGAGCAGCCTTGGGTCATCGGCCAGATCGCTACGGCGGCCGAAGGCGCTGCACAGGTCGAGCTGAAAAACCTTAAGGCGCACTGATGTCTTCAACCTGTGACGTGGTGGTGCTGCTGTCCGGCACCGGCAGTAACTTGCAGGCCTTGATCGACAGCACGCGGACCGGCGACAGCCCGGTCCGTATCCGCGCGGTGATTTCCAACCGCGCCGATGCCTACGGCCTGCAACGCGCCAAGGAGGCGGGTATCGACGCCCGCGTTCTGGATCACAAGGCGTTCGAGGGCCGCGAAGCCTTCGACGCCGCGTTGATCGAGCAAATCGACACCTTCAATCCGCAACTGGTGGTACTCGCTGGCTTCATGCGCATCCTCAGCGCTGGCTTCGTGCGTCACTACCAGGGCCGCCTGTTCAATATCCATCCCTCGCTGCTGCCCAAATACAAAGGGTTACACACTCATCAGCGCGCGCTGGAGGCCGGAGACACGGAGCATGGCTGCTCTGTGCACTTTGTCACCGAGGAACTCGATGGCGGACCACTGGTCGTACAGGCAGTAATACCGGTAGAGTTGCACGACACGCCGCAAAGCCTGGCGCAACGGGTTCACGCCCGCGAGCACCAGATCTACCCGATGGCCGTGCGTTGGTTTGCCGAAGGAAGGCTGACCCTCGACGATCGCGGTGCCTCACTGGACGGCCAGTTGCTCGCCGCCAGCGGCCATTTGATTCGATACTAGGAGATTTTATGCGTCGCGCCCTGCTCTTCGCTTGCGCTCTGCTTGCCTTGCCCCTGGCACAGGCCGCAGAACTTCAACCGTTCTCCGCCAGCTACACCGCCGACTGGAAACAGTTGCCCATGAGCGGCACCGCCGAGCGCAACCTGACCAAGGAAGCCAACGGCACCTGGAAGCTGAGCTTCAAGGCTTCGATGATGATCGCCAGCCTGACCGAAGAAAGCACCCTGACCCTGGACAAGGACACCCTGCTGCCACAGTCGTACCACTTCGAACGAGGCGGCCTGGGCAAGGCCAAGAAGGCCGACCTGGACTTCGACTGGAATACCAAGATGGTCACCGGCACCGATCGCGGTGACGCGGTCAAGCTGCCGCTCAACCGTGGCATGGTCGATAAATCCACTTACCAGTTGGCCCTGCAGCACGACGTAGCAGCCGGCAAGAAAAGCATGAGCTATCAGGTCGTCGATGATGGCGAAGTCGATACCTATGACTTCCGCGTCCTGGGTTCGGAGAAGGTCGACACCAAGGCCGGCCAGATCGACGCGATCAAGGTCGAGCGCGTGCGCGACCCGACACAAAGCAAGCGCATCACCGTGCTCTGGTTCGCCAAGGACTGGGACTACCTGCTGGTGCGCCTGCAACAGGTCGAGACCGACGGCAAGGAGTACAACATCATGCTCCTGGACGGCACGGTCAACGGCAAGGCTGTGAAAGGCAGCTAATCGACGCCGACAACAAGAAGCCCCGCCCATGCGGGGCTTTTTGTTGCCCGGTTTTCAAGCCCGCCACATACCCACTGTGCGAGCTTGCTCGCGATAGGGGTGTGTCAGTTAGCGGTGACATTGATTGCAGCCATCAAGGCTCGCTCTCACCGAAGAGAAACTTTAAAAATATTGAAACATACAGAAGCCAAACACTATCGATAAAGATAAAAAACAAGTACTAAGCGCCCTTCTTAAAGCTAATAGACCCGGGTTCAATTCAGGGCTGCGGGGAACGCCAAACGACAACGCAACTCAATTTTCCGTCAGAGATTACCCAAACACATCCCGTCGCACCGCGTTGGATAGAAATAGACAGGTTTTTGGGGAATGAGGTAACTGTCAGAGTTGACAGGTACGTTTAAAAAAATCTCTTGCAGGCATGCCATTCGTCGAGCTTGGTGCAACGGCTTGAGCCTTCGTTTTGCGGGGAATTGTTGTTGCCTGGGCTGGCCTCTTCGCGAGCAAGCTCGCTCCCACAGGGGTTTTGCGTTCACTCAAGTTGCCGCTGCAACATGAAATATTTTTCATGAGCTCCCCCTGCGACCGAATGCCGCGCACCGTCTGGCCTGCAGGATTGTTGCGCTTTGCATGAAAACTTCTTAACGAACCGAGGCATTTACTTAGCACACTATCCAAATCTATAACAAAGCCCTGCACACGCCTTGCTGCAGATAACAGAGATTGGAGCTTGCAAGATGACTGTGAAAGTAACTGAACGCGACGACGCCCATATGTCCCATGAAGGCATT
Source organism: Pseudomonas sp. RL_105y_Pfl2_101 (assembly GCF_963970585.1). Classification (NCBI taxonomy): domain Bacteria; kingdom Pseudomonadati; phylum Pseudomonadota; class Gammaproteobacteria; order Pseudomonadales; family Pseudomonadaceae; genus Pseudomonas; species Pseudomonas sp. RL_105y_Pfl2_101. The sequence continues at coordinate 215,669 of NZ_CAXAPG010000006.1, read as the reverse complement.
GCCGCCGGCATCCGGATTTGGGACGTGCATCAACAGGATTTGCTGGTGGGGATGTTCCACTCCGAGACGGACGCCCATAGCTACAAGGCTGAGCTGGAGCGCGAGGAGCGGCAGCGTTCGCGGGAGACCGCGCAATCCTGAACCACACAAAACACCTGTGGGGAGCTTGCTCGCGATAGCGGGGCATCAGCCAACATCTCTGTCACTGATATACCGCTATCGCGAGCAAGCTCGCTCCCACAGGTTTTGTGTTTCAGCTCAATGGCATTGCGCCCGGCTTACCACATCAAATCATCAGGAATCTGATACGCCGCGTACGGATCATCGGCATCCACTTCTTCGGTCTGGGTGTTGAGCTGGACGATGCGCTTGGGGTCGCGTTCCTGGATCTTCAGGGCAGCCTCGCGCGGGATCACTTCGTAGCCGCCGGCGTGGTGGACGATCGCCAGGGAGCCACTGCTCAACTTGTTGCGCATCAGCGTATTGACAGAGATGCGCTTGACCTTCTTGTCGTCGACGAAGTTGTAATAGTCCTCGGTGGTCAGCTTCGGCAGACGCGAGACTTCGATCAATTGCTTGATCTGCGCGGCCCGGGCCTTCTGCTCGACCTTTTCCTGCTGCTGCCGGTTGAGCTCCTGGTCGCGCTTGACCTTTTCGGCCATGGCCTCCTGGGCGGCGCGCTGCTGGGAATCATCCAGTTCGATCTGGCCTTTATGGGCCAGGCGTTGCTGCTTCTGTTTCTCTTTGCCGACCTGCTTGGCCTGCTTTTGGTTGACCAGCCCTGCTTTGAGCAACTGGTCGCGAAGGGAAAGGCTCATGGTGCTTACTCACTTAGGCAACGGCCTCAGCCACAGCTGGGCAAATTCTTTTCCTGACGTTTGGCTTCGCCCCACAAGGCGTCCAACTCTTCGAGGGTGCAATCTTCCATGGGACGGTGGGTGTCGCGCAATGCCTGTTCGATAAATCGGAACCGCCGCTCGAACTTTCCATTGGCGCCACGCAGGGCGGTTTCCGGGTCGACCTTGAGGTGGCGCGCCAGGTTCACCACGCTGAACAGCAGGTCACCGATCTCGTCGCTGATGGCCACCGGATCGTTGTCGGCCATGGCTTCGAGCACTTCGTCCAATTCCTCCCGGACTTTGTCGAGCACCGGCAACGGGCCTGGCCAGTCGAAACCAACCTGAGCCGCACGCTTTTGCAGCTTCGCCGAACGGGACAACGCCGGCAGCGCCCCCGGCACATCGTCGAGCAATGACAACTGCTCGGGCACCGAAGCCTTCTCGGCCCGTTCCTCTGCCTTGATTTCTTCCCAGCGCTGCTTGACCTGTTCTTCGCTCAGGCGCGGGATGTCCACGGGCGCATACAGGTCACCGGTAGGAAATACATGGGGATGGCGGCGGATCAGCTTGCGGGTGATGCTGTCGACCACGCCGGCGAATTCGAAGCGGTTTTCCTCCCGGGCCAGTTGGCTGTAATACACCACCTGGAACAACAGGTCGCCCAACTCGCCCTGCAAGTGATCGAAATCGCCACGCTCGATCGCATCGGCCACTTCGTAAGCTTCTTCAAGCGTATGGGGAACGATGGTGGCGTAGGTTTGCTTGATGTCCCACGGGCAGCCGTACAGCGGATCCCGCAGGCGGTTCATCAGGTGGAGCAGGTCTTCGAGGCTGTACATTAAGTTTGTCTCATCACACAAAACCCTGTGGGAGCGGGCTTGCTGGCGAACGCGGTGTGTCAAACAACGTTGATGTCGACTGACACTCCGCCTTCGCCAGCAAGCCCGCTGCCACATTAATGGCCAGCGATCACCCTGGCGTCCGGTTACGCCGGGTCTCGATGATGTTCGGCAACTGGGAAATCCGCCCCAGCAACCGCCCCAGCGCATCCAGCCCCGGAATCTCGATGGTCAGGGACATCAGCGCGGTGTTGTCTTCCTTGTTCGAACGGGTGTTGACCGCCAGCACATTGATCCGCTCGTTCAGCAACACCTGGGAGACGTCACGCAGCAGGCCGGATCGGTCGTAGGCGCGGATGACGATGTCCACCGGGTAGGTGAGCACCGGCACCGGGCCCCAACTGACCTGGATGATCCGCTCCGGCTCGCGACCGGCCAGTTGCAGCACCGAGGCACAGTCCTGGCGGTGAATGCTCACGCCACGGCCCAAGGTGATGTAGCCGACGATCGCATCCCCCGGCAATGGCTGGCAGCAGCCGGCCATTTGGGTCATCAGGTTGCCCACGCCCTGGATCTGGATATCGCCGCGCTTGCCTGGCTTATAGCCGGTGGCCTTGCGTGGAATCAGCTCCAGTTGCTCATTGCCCCGCTCCGGCTCCACCAGTTGCTGGGCCAGGTTGACCAACTGCGCCAGGCGCAAATCGCCGGCACCGAGGGCGGCGAACATGTCCTCGGCGGTTTTCATGTTGGCTTTTTCGGCCAGCTTGTCGAAATCCACCTGCGGCAGGCCCAGGCGACCGAGTTCACGCTCGAGCAAGGTCTTGCCGGCGGCGACGTTCTGGTCGCGAGCCTGCAACTTGAACCAGTGGACGATTTTCGCCCGCGCCCGCGAGGTGGTGATGTAGCCCAGGTTCGGGTTCAGCCAGTCGCGGCTCGGCGTACCGTGCTTGCTGGTGATGATCTCGACCTGTTCACCGGTCTGCAGGCTGTAGTTGAGCGGCACGATCCGCCCGTTGATCTTGGCGCCACGGCAGTTGTGGCCGATCTCGGTGTGGACCCGGTAGGCGAAGTCCAGCGGCGTCGCGCCCTTGGGCAGGTCAATGGCGTGACCGTCGGGGGTGAAGATATAGACCCGGTCCGGCTCGATGTCGACCCGCAGCTGTTCGGCCAGGCCGCCGATGTCACCCAGTTCCTCATGCCACTCGAGCACCTGGCGCAGCCAGGAGATTTTTTCTTCGTAATGGTTGGACCCGGACTTGACGTCGGTGCCCTTGTATTTCCAGTGGGCGCAGACGCCCAGCTCGGCTTCCTCGTGCATGGCATGGGTGCGGATCTGCACTTCCAGTACCTTGCCCTCGGGGCCGATCACAGCGGTGTGCAACGAGCGATAGCCGTTTTCCTTGGGGTTGGCGATGTAGTCGTCGAACTCCTTCGGAATGTGCCGCCACAAGGTGTGGACGATCCCCAGGGCGGTGTAGCAGTCGCGCATTTCCGGGACCAGTACGCGAACGGCGCGAACGTCGTAGATCTGGCTGAACTCCAGGCCCTTGCGCTGCATTTTTCGCCAGATCGAGTAGATGTGCTTGGCCCGGCCACTGATGTCGGCTACCACGCCGGTGGCCTGCAACTCTTCACGCAACTGGGTCATCACGTCGGTGATGAAGCGCTCGCGATCCAAGCGTCGCTCATGCAACAGCTTGGCGATCTGCTTGTATTGATCGGGCTCCAGGTAGCGGAAGGACAGGTCCTCCAGCTCCCACTTGATGTGACCGATGCCGAGACGGTGGGCCAGGGGTGCATAGATATCGAACACCTCCCGGGCGACGCGATTGCGTTTTTCGTCATCGGCAGACTTCACTGCACGGATGGCGCAGGTGCGTTCGGCCAGCTTGATCAGCGCGACGCGCACGTCGTCGACCATCGCCACCAGCATCTTGCGCAGGTTTTCCACCTGGCCCTGGGTGCCCAGCACCATGGACTGGCGTGGGCTGAGGCTGGCGCTGATGGCGGCCATGCGCAGCACGCCGTCGATCAACTTGGCCACCACGGTGCCAAAGCGCTGGCTGACCACCGGGAGCTGGATCTGCCCTTCGCGCACGCCGCGGTACAGCACCGCCGCCACCAGGGAGTCCTGGTCGAGCTTGAGGTCAGCGAGAATTTCGGCGATCTCCAGGCCCGTCTGGAAACTCGAGGTGCCTTCGGACCACAGGTTCTTCCCCGCGTTGTGTTGCTGCTCCGCCTCGCGAGCGAACTCGCAGGCGGCCTTCAAGGCTTCGCGATCCAGTGCCATGTCGACGCTGACCGCATGATCGAGCCAAGCCTCGAGATTGATACTGCCGTCGGTGTTGATCGGCTGGTGTGCTCTCACCTGTACCATCTTTACTTACCTTCCCTACGACGCAGATTCAATGCGTCAATTTCGCTGACCTTCATGCCCGTGCTTGCGTCCAGGGCCGTGGCGGGTTGGCACGAACGGGTCAATCGGACGAGCCATCCTGGCTCGCTTCAAATAACGCCATGGCCTCGACATGCGCCGTTTGAGGAAACATATCGAGAATCCCGGCACGTTTTAACCGGTAGCCCTGCTTGATCAGTTCGACCGTATCCCGGGCCAAAGTTGCCGGGTTGCACGAAACATAAACCAACCGCTTGGCACCCAGGGACGACAGCTTGCGCACCACCTCGAAAGCACCGTCACGGGGTGGGTCCAAGAGTACCGCAGAAAAGCCTTCGCCGATCCATTCGGCATCCGCCAGAGGCTGGGATAAATCGGCCTGAAAAAAGGCCGTGTTATTCAAATTGTTGCTGAGGGCATTGGCCGCCGCACGATCCACCATGGTTTGCACGCCTTCGACGGCCACTACCTGATGCACGCTTTGGGCCAGCGGCAAGGCAAAATTGCCCAGGCCGCAGAACAGATCCAGCACCCGTTCCTCGGGGCGCGGCGCCAGCCATTGCAAGGCTTGGGCGATCATCGCTTCATTGACCCCGGCGTTCACCTGGATGAAGTCCCCCGGCCGGTACGCCAGCTCAAGGTCCCAGGCATCGAGGCGAAACCCCAGGGCCTGCCCGGGCTCGACCGGTTGCGGCTCACCTTCACCGTGCAACCACAACTGGGCTTCATGGAACGCGCAGAAGTCCTTGAGGATCGTCAGGTCGGCCTCCGACAGCGGCGCCATGTGGCGCAGCAATACCGCGAGGGACGAACCGGCGAACAATTCCACATGCCCCAGCGCCTGGGGTTTGCTCAAGCGACGCAGCATCTCCGGCAGGCGGCTCATGATCGGCTGCAAGGGCTGTACCAGCACCGGGCAATCACCGATGGCAACGATGTCCTGGCTGCCGACGGCACGGAAACCGACTTCGAGTTTTTTCGCCTTCTGGTCCCAGCGCACCGCCACCCGGGCGCGACGCCGATAACCGAACTCCGGCCCGCTCAGGGGTGCGGCCCATTCCTCTGGCACCACCCCGGCCACCCGCGACAACTGCTCGGCGAGCATGCGCTGTTTCAGGGCGAGTTGTTCGTCATGGGGCAAATGTTGGACGCTGCAACCGCCGCAGCGACCGGCATGAACACACGGCGCCGCACGCCGCAGCTCACTGGGCAGGAACACCCGCTCGGTGCGTGCCTCGACCACTTTGCCATGGGCACCGAGCACCCGCGCCTCGACCTCTTCGCCGGCCAGGGCGCCGATGACAAACCAGGTGCGCCCCTCGACAAAGGCGATGCCACGGCCATCGTTGGCCAGGCGCTCAATGGTCAAGCGCTGCTTTTTACCGGTGGGCACTTGCGGGGCCCGGCTTCCGCCGCTGGGCTGGAAGCGCAAGCCTCTTTCTTGTTTGGCCATCAGTTGGGCGCGTCGAAAATGCCGGTCGACAGGTAACGGTCGCCACGGTCGCAGATGATCGCGACGATCACCGCATTTTCAACTTCCTTGGACAGGCGCAGCATCCCCGCCACGGCACCGCCCGAAGACACGCCGCAGAAGATGCCTTCTTCGCGAGCCAGGCGACGGGTCACGTCCTCGGCTTCGCTCTGGGCCATATCAATGATGCGATCCACGCGCTCGGCTTGATAGATCTTCGGCAGATACTCTTCGGGCCAGCGACGAATGCCGGGGATGGCCGAGCCTTCCATCGGTTGCAGGCCGATGATCTGCACGCTGGGGTTCTGTTCTTTGAGGTAGCGCGAGGTGCCCATGATGGTGCCGGTGGTGCCCATCGAGCTGACGAAGTGGGTGATGGTGCCGTCGGTCTGGCGCCAGATCTCAGGGCCGGTGGTGGTGTAGTGGGCCTCGGGGTTGTCGCCGTTGGCGAACTGGTCCAGCACCTTGCCACGGCCCTCGGCCTGCATGCGCTCGGCCAGGTCCCGGGCGCCTTCCATGCCCTCCTCCTGAGTCACCAGGATCAACTCGGCGCCATAGGCCGTCATCGCCGCCTTGCGTTCGGCGCTGGAGTTGTCGGGCATGATCAGGATCATCTTGTAGCCCTTGATCGCCGCCGCCATCGCCAGGGCAATACCGGTGTTGCCGGAGGTCGCCTCGATCAGCGTATCCCCGGGCCGGATCTGCCCGCGCAATTCGCCACGGGTGATCATCGACAACGCCGGCCGGTCCTTGACCGAACCCGCCGGGTTATTCCCTTCGAGCTTGAGCAAAAGCGTATTGGTGGTCACGCCGGGCAAGCGTTGCAAACGGACCAGCGGAGTGTTGCCGACGCAATCGGCGATGGTTGGGTACTGCAGAGTCATGGCGTATTCGCAATCCGGACTGCGGGGGCGCCTATCATACCGGCAAACCTGGCGAGGCCATATCACGCAAAGTAAGGGGCTTATGGCTTATGGGAATAAGCGAGGCGTGTGCTGCTTTGCAGGGAGCTTGCCCACTCGCCACCGGATCCTCGCTTGCGCATGATGCTCAAGCCCCACGTAGTCGCTTCTGTATTCCACACAATCCTTTTCCTACAGATCTGAACGCTCAAATCGTGCATGCATATCTGTTGTAAGCACCGCCTGTAAGCACTCTTCCGGTCTGTTTGTGGGTTCGTTCCTTTTGTATTGGTAACCAAGCGGTCAAGGCTATCTGGTTTTACACCGTGTTCTTTACAGTCGCACCGTTAAACGTACGAGCAAGATGCAGAGCAATAACGATGGTCAACGCGAAACAAAAAGATCCACAGACCAGCGCCCGACAGGCCTGCGGGCAACGCTTGCGCAACCTATTGGAAGAGTACGACATCGCCCCGTCGGCTTTTGCCGAGGTGCTGCGTGTTAGCCCTCAATGCCTGACGAACTGGAGCGTGCGGGGTGTGCCTCGGTTGCGGATGGCGCAATTGGCACGGTTGCTGAGTGTCAGTGAAGTGTGGCTGGTGACTGGGGAGGGTGAGCGGGCACGTGATCTGCGTCGGGAGTAGGAGAGGATCTAACACGTTCGAGGGGTTGGGACTGGAGCGCCCTCCCCGCCGAAAGCCTCCTCCTCGACTCTCCTAGCTCGATTGGAAAACGCGAATTGGCCATCGCACCCGGCCGTGGTCAACGGCTAGCTGGGTGACCAGGCCTGTCCCTGCGCCAAGATTTTATCGTTGATCTATACATAAAGTTAAAACCACGCCTTCAACCCCTCCATCTGATCTCGAAATGCTGCGCTCCCGATCCCCTTCTGAAGCCCATCCGCCATGATCGACCCGACACCCAAGTCGAAAAGTCTATCCCCCCCAACCCCGTCGACTTCCGTAAATCCATTGACAGCCTGGCTGCGCCGCTCAAGCTGGAGATAAAAGTTGCGCCCCGGTGAGAGCAAGCTTCCTCGCCATGGAGGCCGCGCTCGATGACTTATGGGGCGTTACCTGACCCAACGCAGCCCCAGGACGACAGGAACGTATCCGAACAGGGAGAAGTTATAGAGACGTAGCCAACCTGCTGCTTCCTCCATATCCGCTCCATCTAACTGTCATATCTGCCACTTCTGTAGTACTTGTTACCTCACAAGGGAAGTTCTTTCCTCGCAACACATAAAAATCTGTAGGAATGAGATTTTTTATCGGATCTTTCCTAGGCGATTGCAGATCCCACTGCAACAAGCCTCCGGTCGAACCGATGCACAGCAGACACCATTTTTACAAAGATCCCCCGCCCGCAAATCGCTACACTGCGCAGGTAATGCGTGCCGGATGCGCGCACCGCTCAATCAGACGCTGGATGCAGGAGACAAGTGTGCTCAAGAAACTGGGAATCAAAGGCCGCGTGCTGTTGCTGACCCTGTTGCCGACCAGCCTGATGGCGCTGGTCCTGGGCGGCTATTTCACCTGGATGCAGCAATCGGACCTGCACGCCCAGTTGCTGCAACGTGGCGAGATGATCGCCGAACAACTGGCCCCGCTGGTCGCCCCGGCCATGAGCCGCCAGGACACCGATCTGCTGGAGCGCATCGCCACCCAGTCCCTCGAACAGGCGGACGTGCGCGCCGTAACCTTCCTCGCCCCCGACCGCATACCGCTGGCCCACGCCGGCCCGACCATGCTCAACCGGGCGCCGGAGGGCAACAGCACGCAGCTACTGCAACGCACCGGCAACGACGCCACGCGCTACCTGCTGCCGGTATTCGGCAAGCACCGCAACCTGGCGGGCGAACTGATTCCCGAAGAAGCCGACCGCCTGTTGGGCTGGGTCGAGTTGGAGTTGTCCCACAGCGGCATGTTGCTGCGCGGCTATCGCAGTATGTTCGCCAGCCTGCTGCTGATCGCCGCCGGCCTGTGCCTGACTGCGCTGCTGGCCCTGCGCATGGGCCGCACGATCAACCGCCCACTGAGCCAGATCAAGCAGGCCGTGGCGCAACTCAAAGACGGTCACTTGGAGACCCGCCTGCCGCCGCTAGGCAGCCAGGAGCTGGACGAGCTGGCCTCGGGCATCAACCGCATGGCCAGTACCTTGCAGAACGCCCAGGAAGAATTGCAGCACAGCATCGACCAGGCCACCGAAGACGTGCGCCAGAACCTGGAAACCATCGAGATCCAGAACATCGAGCTGGACCTGGCCCGCAAGGAAGCCCTGGAAGCGAGCCGGATCAAATCCGAATTCCTGGCGAACATGAGCCATGAAATCCGCACGCCGCTCAACGGTATCCTCGGCTTTACCCACCTGTTGCAGAAAAGCGAACTGACTCCGCGCCAGCTCGATTACCTGGGCACCATCGAGAAATCCGCCGATAGCCTGTTGGGGATCATCAACGAGATCCTCGACTTTTCGAAGATCGAGGCCGGTAAGCTGGTACTCGACAGCATTCCGTTCAACCTGCGGGACCTGCTGCAAGACACCCTGACCATCCTCGCACCCTCCGCCCATGCCAAGCAGTTGGAACTGGTGAGCCTGGTCTACCGGGACACGCCACTGTCGCTGGTGGGCGATCCGCTGCGCCTCAAGCAGATCCTGACCAACCTGGTGAGCAACGCCATCAAGTTCACCCGCGAGGGCACCATCGTCGCCCGGGCCATGCTCGAAGACGAGCACGAAGACAGCGTGCAGTTGCGCATCAGCATCCAGGACACGGGTATTGGCCTGTCCAACCAGGATGTGCGAGCGCTGTTCCAGGCATTCAGCCAGGCCGACAATTCGCTGTCGCGGCAACCGGGGGGCACCGGATTGGGTCTGGTGATTTCCAAGCGCCTGGTGGAACAGATGGGCGGTGAGATCGGCGTCGACAGCACACCGGGCGAAGGCTCGGAGTTCTGGATCAGCCTGCGCCTGCCCAAGGCCCGAGATGATGCCGAGGACCTGCCCGGCCCACCGTTGCTGGGCCGGCGTGTGGCGGTGCTGGAGAATCACGAACTGGCCCGCCAAGCCTTGCAGCACCAGCTCGAAGACTGCGGCCTGCAAGTGACGCCGTTCAACACCCTGGAAAGCCTGACCAACGGCATTACCGTCGCCCACCAGACCGATCAGGCGATCGACCTGGCCGTGCTGGGCGTCACCAGCAACGACATGCCTCCGGAGCGCCTCAACCAACACATCTGGGACCTTGAGCATCTGGGCTGCAAAGTACTTGTGCTGTGCCCCACCACCGAACAGACCCTGTACCACCTCTCGGTGCCCAACCCTCACAGCCAGCTCCAGGCCAAGCCGGCCTGCACTCGCAAGTTGCGCCGCTCGCTTTCCGACCTGGCCACCCCCCGCCCGACCCGCAACGAACCCCACGAGCCGGTTTCCAGCCGAGCCCCGAAAGTGCTGTGCGTGGATGACAACCCGGCCAACCTACTGCTGGTGCAGACCCTGCTCGAAGACATGGGCGCCAAGGTGCTGGCCGTGGAAAGCGGCTATGCGTCGGTCAAGGCCGTACAGAAGGAAACCTTCGACCTGGTCTTGATGGACGTGCAGATGCCCGGCATGGACGGTCGCCAGAGCACTGAGGCGATCCGCCAGTGGGAAAGCGAGCGGCACTGCACGCCGCTGCCGATCGTCGCCCTCACCGCCCACGCCATGGCCAACGAAAAGCGCGCCCTGCTGCAAAGCGGCATGGATGATTACCTGACCAAGCCCATCAGCGAGCGGCAACTGGCCCAGGTGGTGCTCAAATGGACTGGCCTGGCCCTACGCAACCAGTCACCGGAGCGCAGCGGCGACGCCCAGGACGGCAGCGAACTGCTGGTGCTCGATCACGAAGAAGGCCTGCGCCTGGCCGCCGGCAAGGCCGACCTCGCGGCGGACATGCTGGCGATGCTGCTGGCCTCCCTGGAAGCCGACCGCGAAGCGATCCGCCTGGCCACCGAGACCAACGATCACAGCGCCCTGATCGAACGCGTCCACCGCCTGCACGGCGCCACCCGCTACTGCGGCGTACCGCAATTGCGGGCGGCCTGCCAGCGCAGCGAAACCCTGCTCAAGCAACAGGATCCCAAGGCCGCCGCCGCCCTGGAAGAATTGGAGCGGGCCATCAACCGCCTGGCCAGCGAGGCGCGTATCAGCGCCTGATCCAGAGCAAGATCCTGGGCGACGGATTCGCTGAAAATCCACGTTCCGATCCCGGACCGTAGGAGTTGCCGAGCGAAGCGAGGCTGCGATCTTTTGTTCTTTCGCTTGCGACTCAATCGTCAGCGTAAAGATCGCAGCCTCGCTTCACTCGACAGCTCCTACGGGCTTATTTTTTGCCAGGAGGCCGCCATGCGCGTGATTTTTTTTAGCAGCCAGACCTACGACCGCGACAGTTTCAGCAACGCCCCGGCGCCCGCCGGCCTTCAATTGCAATTCCAGCCTGCACGCCTGAACCTCGACACCGTGGCCCTGGCCGAACGCCATGAAGTGGTGTGCGCCTTCATCAATGATGACCTCAGCGCCCCGGTGCTGGAGCGGCTGGCCGAAGGTGGCACGCGACTGATCGCCCTGCGCTCGGCCGGCTACAACCACGTCGACCTGCTTGCCGCCCAACGCCTGGGCTTAAGCATCGTCCGGGTGCCGGCCTACTCGCCCCATGCCGTGGCTGAACATGCCGTAGCGTTGATCATGGCCCTCAATCGCTGCCTGCACCGCGCCTACAACCGCACCCGGGACGGCAATTTCAGCCTTCATGGACTGACCGGGTTCGACCTGGTGGGCAAGACCGTCGGGGTGATCGGCACCGGGCAGATCGGCGCTACGTTCGCGCGGATCATGGCCGGCTTCGGCTGCCAGTTGCTGGCCTATGACCCTTACCCCAACCCGCAGGTCGAAGCCTTGGGCGCCCGCTACTTGCCCTTGGCCGAGCTGCTCGCGCAGGCACAGATCATCAGCCTGCATTGCCCGCTCAACGATCAAAGCCGACACCTGATCAACGCCCAATCACTTGCCGCGATGCAACGCGGCGCCATGCTGATCAATACCGGGCGCGGCGGCCTGGTGGACACACCGGCCTTGATCGAGGCGTTGAAAAACGGCCAGTTGGGTTACCTCGGCCTGGATGTCTACGAAGAAGAGGCCCAGTTGTTTTTCAAGGACCGCTCCGACCTGCCCCTGCAGGATGACGTGCTGGCACGGCTGCTGACCTTTCCCAATGTGATTGTCACCGCCCACCAGGCGTTCCTGACCCATGAAGCGTTGGCAGCGATTGCCATGACCACCCTGGACAACATCGCCGCCTGGGCGGCCGGCACGCCGCAAAACCTGGTAGACAGCTAAACTTTTAGCCGGCTCCCACAGGGATGGAGTTTCGTCGGTCAGATCCCTTATGGAGCATCCAAAGCCATGCCCCGTGCTAGCATGTCACGCCTATTTGGAGGACCCATGGCCGAACACGATTTCCGCTACACCCTGATGAACCCGCAGCACACCTTGACCGAAGTCCGCGCGCTGGCGCCGGGCCGCTACCAGGTCACCGGCAATGGCGGTTCGATCCAGGCCAACGATGTGTTGCTCGTCACGCTCAAGGGCAGCAAGGACTTGTCCATGCGCCTGACCGTGGACACCGTGCGGCACCTGCTCAAGCCCATGGGTCAATGGACAGCCATGACCACCGGCCCGGTATTCGGCGAACTGGCGATCCATACCTGGAAGGTCAGCTGTGACGCTTGCGCCAAGGAACTGAACTTCGAATTCGCCGTCGATGCCAAGCTCGGCGTCAAGGCCGAGAAACCGGCCGCCACCGCACGGATCGCCGAACTGGGCTGGACCTCCGTGGGTGAAAAACACCTGTGCCCGCAATGCCAGGAAGCCGCCTGATGAAACATTTGGCTCTGTTCGCGTCGATCGGCATGAGCTTGATGGGGTGTGCCGCTGATCCTGTGCAGCTGCAACATAACCGCAGCTACATCCTGGAGTGGATCGGCGAGCGGCCATTGATGGACTACAGCCACCTGACCATCACCCTTGGGGATGACGGTCGCGCCTATGGCAACGGCGGCTGCAACCACTGGTTCGCGCCCTACACCCTGGAAGGCCACCGCTTGAGCTTCGGCAAGATCGGCAGCACGCGCAAACTCTGTGCCCCGGCGGTGATGGAGCAAGAGACGCGCTTCTTGCAGGCCTTGGAAAAGGTCGAACGCTGGGACATCTCGCCCGTCGAGCAAATACGCTTCTGGCCGGCCCAGGGCAAGCCGCTGCGTTGGTGGCTGGAAGAGGGCTGAGGCGAGACTGCTCCCGCTGGACTGCGCTGTAGGAGCTGCCGAAGGCTGCGATCTTTTGATCTTTTGATCTTTTGATCTTTTGATCTTTTGATCTTTCGCTCAAGATTCAATTGTTTTGGACAAGATCGCAGCCTCGTTGCACTCGACAGCTCCTACAGCTCCTACGGCGCCTGCAACGCTTCAAGCTTGGCCATCACCCCCGCCGCCGTCTGCTCCCCCAGCATCTGCTCGCGCACCTTGCCCTGGTTATCGATGATGTACGTCACCGGCAGCCCTTCACTGCGAGGAAGGTCGAAGATCTCGGCCGGATCCCGGGCCAGCACCGTGAAGCGAATCCCCATCTTGTCGCTGGCACTCTTGAGTTCTTCACCCTGCACCTGGTCGAAGTTGACCCCGAATACACCAACGTTGCGGCCCTTGAGCTGTTCGGCCAAGGCATTGAATTCCGGGATTTCGGTACGGCACGGCGCGCACCACTCGGCCCAGTAGTTGAGGACCACCCACTGTTTGTCCAGCCGCTGCGAGGCAATGGCCTGACCGTTCTGGTCCACCCCGTAGTCGTTCCCGCAGCCAGCGAGCAACAAAATGCCGATGAATGTCAGTGCCGCCGTCAATCGCCTTGCCATGTGCCAATCCTTGTCTGAATGTGAACCCTGCTGCGACCCGTCGCCTCTCTCAGGTGCTAGGGGCTTCGCGGCACAGTAGAATAGCCGTCACCTTACGCAAGATGCGACCCGCTCATGACCGATCTGACGCTTTATCACAACCCGCGCTGCTCGAAATCCCGCGGTGCGCTGGAACTGTTGGAGGCCCGTGGCCTGACGCCCACCGTGGTCCGCTACCTGGAAACCCCGCTCGACGCCGCGCAACTGGAACGCCTGCTGGGCAAGCTCGGCATCACCGCCCGGCAATTGCTGCGCACCGGCGAGGACGAGTACAAAGCGCTGAACCTGGTCGACGACAGCCTGAGTCAGGCCCAGTTGATCACGGCCATCGCCGCCCACCCGAAGCTCATGGAACGGCCGATTCTGGAAGCCGGGGAAAAGGCCATGATCGGCCGTCCGCCAGAGAAAATCCTGGAGATCCTGCCGTGACCACGCCGTACATCCTGGTGTTGTATTACAGCCGCAGCGGCTCCACCAACGAAATGGCCCGGCAGATCGCACGTGGTGTCGAGCAGGCCGGGCTGGAAGCCAGGCTGCGTACGGTGCCGGCGATTTCTGCCGAGTGCGAAGCGGTTTCGCCGGACATCCCTGAGCAAGGCCCGCTCTACGCCAGCCTCGATGACCTGAAGAACTGTGCCGGCCTGGCCTTGGGCAGCCCGACCCGTTTCGGTAACATGGCCGCGCCACTCAAGTATTTTCTCGACGGCACCAGCAACCTGTGGCTGACCGGCGCGCTGGTGGGCAAACCGGCCGGGGTGTTCACCTCCACCGCGAGCCTGCACGGCGGCCAGGAAACCACCCTGCTGTCGATGATGCTGCCGCTGTTGCACCACGGCATGCTGATCACTGGCCTGCCCTACAGCGAATCGGCCCTGATCGACACCCTGGGCGGTGGCACACCCTACGGCCCGAGCCATCACGCCGGGGCCGACGGTAAAAGCGGCTTGAACGAACATGAAGTCGCCCTGTGCCGCGCCTTGGGTTTACGCCTGGCGAAAACCGCCCTGTTGCTGGAGAACGGCCGTGGCTAAGAAGCCGAAGATCCTGCCTTCGATCCAATGGCTGGAACCGCGCGTACGCATCGCCCGCGTCCTCAGTCTGCTGTGCTTTTTCGGCCTGGTGGGGTTGCTCTGCACCTACTACCTGCTGATCGCCGACCTGCACGGCGCGCGCCCTTGGGTGATTCTGCTGATCGAACTGGTGCCGCTGCTGATACTCGCGCCCGGCATGCTCACCGGCAGCGCCCGCGGACACTCGTGGATGTGCTTTGTGGTGAACCTGTACTTCATCAAGGGCGCACTGGCGGCCTACGACCCGAACCGGCAACTGTTCGGCGTGCTGGAAATGGCGGCGAGCGTGGCGGTGTTCTGCTCGGCGTTGTTGTATGTGCGGTGGCGGTTTCAGTTGAATCGGCGGTTGGCGGGAGAAGGCGAGCCTTGCGTCGCCTGATAGGCCGCCTTCGCGAGCAAGCTCGCTCCCACAGGAGATCTGCGACGCTCACAGGCCCCTTGTGGGAGCGAGCCTGCTCGCGATGGGCGCGACGCGGTCTCAATGATTGACGGTATACGCCAGCATCATCGATATCTGGCTCATCGGCCGTGCGCCACTCTCTTCATGCCACTGGTTGAAGGCATTCTGCACCGTCGCCAGGTCCCGCAGGCTGGTGGGGACCTTGTCGATGATCTCCTGGGCATTGAGCGCGGCCACGACGTCATAACTGGGTACGAAGGTGTCCTTGCCCATCATCCGCAAGAAGCGCGGCGCCGACAGGCCGCCCAGTTGATGGCCGTGCTTTTTCAGGTAGGTCCACAGGCCGACGATGTCGGTCACCGGCCAATCGGCGACCAGCGCGCCGAAGCTGCCCTTTTCATGGGCCACGTCCAATATCAATTGCGCGTTGCGCGGCACGCTCTTGAGCTTGCCCAGGTGGCGAATGATCCGCGCGTCCTGCATCAACCGCTCCAAGTGCTCGGCGCTCATCAGCACGACTTTCTCCGGGTCGAACTTGAAGAACACCTCTTCGAAGGCCGGCCACTTGGCGTCCACCAGGCTGTGCTTGAGACCGGCGCGGAACACCCGCAGCGCCAGGGTCGAGAGGTAGCGGTCGTCGCTGATCTTACGCAGTTGCGCCGGGGTCTTGGGAACCGGCAGGTGGGCTTCCAGTTCAGCCGCCGAACCGAAGCGGTTCAGACAGTACTCGTGCAGCCACTTGTAATCGCGCATGCCCTCTCCTGGGGTCGAAAATGAAAACGGCTGGGAACGTCAGAGGTTCACCACGTTGACGAACCGTGGCGTGGCGTTTTCGTCGATGCGCAGGTTGGTGAAGTCGAACAGGTTGCGGTCCGCCAGTTGCGACGGAATGACGTTCTGCAAGCCGCGGAAAATACTCTCGGTACGGCCCGGGGTCTTGCGCTCCCAGTCCTGGAGCATCTCCTTGACCACTTGGCGCTGCAGGTTTTCCTGGGAGCCGCAGAGGTTGCAGGGGATGATCGGGAATTGCTTGAAATCCGAATAGGTCTGGATGTCTTTCTCGCTGCAATAGGCCAGCGGGCGGATCACCACGTTGCGCCCATCGTCGGCCCGCAGCTTGGGTGGCATGGCCTTGAGCGAGCCGTTGTAGAACATGTTCAGGAAGAAGGTCTCGACGATGTCGTCGCGATGGTGCCCCAGGGCCATTTTGGTTGCACCGATCTCGTCGGCGAAGGTGTAGAGCGTTCCGCGCCGCAGGCGCGAGCACAGCGAACAGGTGGTCTTGCCTTCGGGAATCAGTTCCTTGACCACCGAATAGGTGTCTTTCTCGACGATGTGATATGCCACGCCCAACGACTCGAGGTAGGCCGGCAGCACATGCTCGGGGAACCCGGGCTGCTTCTGGTCCATGTTCACCGCGACGATGTCGAACTTGATCGGCGCAACCTTCTGCAGATGCATCAACACATCGAGCAAGGTGTAACTGTCCTTACCACCGGACAGGCAGACCATGACCTTGTCGCCGTCCTCAATCATGTTGAAATCGGCGACCGCCTCACCGGCCTGGCGGCGCAGGCGCTTTTGCAGTTTGTTCTGGTTGACCGTAAGAGTGCCCATGACGCGAAATCCGTGAGGTGTGACGAAAGGTCGGCATTTTACGCAAAAACCGGCTTTCGGCGAAGGGTTGATGCACCCCTGTTGTGGTCAGGGATTGCGGGAGCAAAACTTGCTCGCGAAACAGACGCCTCGGTTTCTGAAAGACCGCATCGCTTCCATCGCGGGCAAGCCTTGCTCCCACAATCGCCTCGTCACAAGGTGATTTTTTTTCCAAGGGTTGTGTACAGACTCATCGGCGATTAACACCCTCGCCTACAGCGCGATTTGCTCTAAGCTCCCCATCCCCCTTGCGGTGACTCCTTTCTATACTGCGACATAAGGTCGCACACACTTACAGACCTTTACTTACCCGGCCATTTGGCCCGTAGGCGCTCCGTTGGGGGGCGATGGCAATAACAAAGGAGTGACTGACTATGATCCATCATGTCGTGGGGCTCTTTACCCACCCTGATCAAGAATGGAAAGAAATCCGTGGCGATCAGGAGGAAAGCATCAGCCACATGTACCTCACCCACACGCTGATCCTGGCGGCCATTCCCGCGATATCGGCGTTCATCGGCACCACGCAGGTGGGATGGGTCATCGGCAATCGTGCACCGGTTATGCTCACGCAGGAAAGTGCGCTATGGATGACCGTCATGTCGTACCTGGCCATGTTGGGCGGTGTCGCAGTGATGGGTGCCTTCATCCACTGGATGGCCCGCACCTATGACGCCAATCCGAGCCTGGCCCGTTGCGTTGCGTTCGCCACCTACACTGCGACACCGTTGTTCATCGGCGGCCTCGCGGCGCTCTACCCGCACATGTGGCTGGGGATGATCGTCGGCACGGCGGCGATCTGCTACACGGTCTACCTGCTGTATGTGGGTTTGCCAACATTCATGAACATTCCCCAGGACGAAGGTTTTCTGTTTTCCAGCTCGGTGCTCGCCGTCGGCCTGGTGGTGCTGGTGGCCATCATGGCGTTCACGGTCATCGTCTGGGGGCTGGGCGTCGGCCCGGTCTATACCAATTGAAGGATTGAAACGGTCCCGATAGCACCCTCCAATAAAAAAACAGGATCTGCCGACACAGGCCGCCGCAAGGCGGCCTTCCTGTGTTTGAGCCGCTCGAAATGACCACTGGGCGTCTGGACGATTCGCAACGGCCGACGCTTGCGGCATACTCGGGCTTCTGGAGACCCGTAAAGCATGCTCGAGCAACTCAATACCCGCGTCGAAGAGTGTTACCAACAAGCCGAATCCTTTTTCAAACGTCCTTTCAAACGCCCAGTGGTCAGCTTCAAATTGCGTGGCCAGAAGGCCGGTGTTGCGCACCTGCATGAGAATCTGCTGCGCTTCAATCCACAGTTGTACCGGGAAAACGCCGAAGACTTCCTCAAGCAAACCGTCGCCCATGAAGTCGCGCACCTGATCGCCCATCAACTGTTTGGCGAACGCATCCAGCCCCATGGCGAGGAATGGCAACTGATCATGCGCGGGGTGTACGAACTGCCGCCCAACCGCTGCCACACCTACGAAATCAAACGCCGCAGCGTGACCCGCTACATCTACAAATGCCCCTGCGACGGCAGCGACTTCCCGTTCTCGGCCCAGCGCCACAGCCTGGTGCGCCAGGGGCGGCGGTATTTGTGCCGTAGCTGTCGCAATACCTTGGTGTTCAGTGGGGAGACCAGGGTGGAGTAGCAGACTTTGTGGTGTCTGGGCCGGCCCCTTCGCGAGCAGGCTCGCTCCCACAGGGGATTTGCGTCGTACATGGATCCCTAAAGGGCACTACACAACCACCCCGGCATCACGCAATTGAGCAATCCGCTCAACACTAAACCCCAACTCCCCCAACACCTGGTCCGTATGCGCCCCCACCCCCGCGCCAATATGCCGAGGCTCGGGCAACCCTTCGGAAAATCTCAACGGACAAGCCATCTGCGCCTGGCTCGAACCATCGCCCCGGGGCACCTGTGTCACCAGCCCCCGAGCCTGTAACTGCGGATGCCCAACAGCTTCCTCCAGGCTCAGCACCGGCTCGACGCAGGCATCTATTCCTGCAAACAGGCTGCACAACTCGACAAAATCATGTTTTTCAAACTCGGCTTGCAGCGCCTGCTTAACGGCGTGTTGTTCAGGCTTGGGCGACAACCCCTGGGCCGCCAGTTCCGGCCGCCCCAAGGCCTCGCACAACGCCTGCATGAACGCCGGCTCCAGGCTGCCCACCGACATCCAGCGACCATCGCGGGTACGGTAATAGTCATAGAAGCTGCCGCCGTTTAGCATCTGGTTTTCCCAACCCGGCTCGACACCGCAGGCCAGATAACCGGCACCGGCCATGGCGTTGAGGCTGAACACACAGTCAGTCATGCTCACGTCCAGGTGCTGGCCTTGCCCGGTCTGCTGGCGGGCAATGACGGCCGCCAACAACCCGATTACCCCATGCAACGAACCACCAGCAATGTCCGCCGCCTGGATCCCCAGCGGCAACGGACCGCTGTCGGCACGGCCGGTGTGGCTGGCCAGTCCCGCCAGGGCCAGGTAATTGATGTCGTGACCGGCGCGGTCCTTGTAGGGCCCGGTCTGGCCGTAGCCGGTGATCGACACATAGATCAGCCGCGGATTGATCAACTTCAAGGCCTCGTACCCCAGGCCCAGTCGCTCCATCACGCCGGGACGGAACTGTTCCAGCAGGATGTCGTAGTCCTCCAGCAATTGCGTGACCACCGCCAACGCTTCCGGCTGCTTGAGGTCCAGGGCCAGGCTGCGTTTGTTGCGATTGAGGTAGGCGTGGCTGGCCGAGGTGCCCTGATCGTGAGGCGGCAATATCCGCAACAGGTCCTGACGGGTCGGCGACTCGATGCGCAGCACCTCGGCCCCCATGTCCGCCAACAACAGCGAGGCGAACGGGCCGGGCAGCAGGGTCGAAAAGTCCAGGACCTTGAGCGATGCCAGTGGACCTTGCATGGGCGATCTCCGGGGGGGTGATGGTGAAAGACTAGGCAGGGGCGGGTGATGGGGCAATTACCGCAGGTGTCACGGGGGATGACCATTGCGCTCAAGGCTGGCGCGACGCCTTTGTGGCGAGGGGAATTATCCCACTCTCTGTGGGAGCCAGGCTTGCCCGCGATGCAGGCGATGCGGTCTTTCAGGAGTCGAGACGCCTGTTTCGCGAGCAAGCTTTGCTCCCACAGCCCCGCGTCGCCACAAAGGAGTCGCGCCAGCCTTGAGAACCCGGGCCCATGAAAAAACCCGCCGAAGCGGGTTTTCATTGCAACCTGAGGCTTATTTCAGAGCAGCGGACGCCGAGATTTCGCCCATTGCGACCTGATCGTCTTCTTCACGGACGTCGGAGATACCACGGCCACCTGAAACCAGTTCGGTCTGCAACTGGTCTTCGTCCAGCTCCTTGACCCACTTGGCAACCACGATCGTGGCGACAGCGTTGCCCACCAGGTTGGTCAGGGCACGGGCTTCGGACATGAAGCGGTCGATACCCAGGATCAGTGCCAGGCCGGCCACCGGCAAGGTGCCCACGGCCGACAGGGTGGCCGCCAGTACGATGAAACCGCTACCGGTCACACCAGCAGCACCTTTGGACGACAGCAGCAGCACCAGCAGCAGGGTGATCTGGTGAGTCAGGTCCATTGGGGTGTCGGTGGCCTGGGCGATGAACACCGCGGCCATGGTCAGGTAGATCGAAGTACCGTCGAGGTTGAACGAGTAGCCAGTCGGGATCACCAGGCCTACGACCGACTTCTTGGCACCCAGGCGCTCCATCTTGATCAGCATGCGTGGCAGCGCCGATTCCGACGAGGAAGTGCCCAGCACGATCAGCAGTTCTTCACGGATGTAGCGGATCAGCTTGACGACGCTGAAGCCGTGGGCGCGGCAGATGGCACCCAGCACCACCAGCACGAACACCACGCAGGTGATGTAGAAGCAGATCATCAGCTGGCCCAGTTGCACCAGCGAACCGACCCCGTAGGCGCCGATGGTGAAGGCCATGGCACCGAAGGCACCGAGGGGGGCTAGCTTCATGATCATGTTGATGATGATGAACATCACGTGGGCGAAGCGATCGATGAAGTCCAGCACCGGCTTGCCGTAGGCACCCAAGCGATGCAGGGCAAAACCGAAGATCACCGAGAACATCAGCACTTGCAGGATGTCGCCATTGGCGAACGCGCCGACGATGGTGTTCGGGATCACGTTGAGGATGAAGGCAATGATGCTCTGGTCTTTACCAGCCGAGATGAAACCGGCGATCTTGCTGGTGTCCAGGGTCGACACATCGATGTGCATGCCGGCGCCCGGTTGCACGACGTTGACCACGACCAGGCCGATCAGCAGGGCGATGGTGGAAACAACTTCGAAATACAGCAGCGCGAAGCCGCCGGTCTTGCCGACCGACTTCATGTTCTGCATGCCGGCGATGCCGCTGACGACGGTACAGAAGATGATGGGGGCAATGACCATTTTGATCAGCTTGATGAACCCGTCACCGAATGGTTTGAGGGCAACACCGGTCTGCGGGTAGAAGTGGCCGAGCAAAATACCGATGGTAATGGCTACGATCACCTGGAAATACAGGGATTTGTACAGTGGCTGACGAGTCGTCATGGGCAAACCTTCCTCAAGAGTCCCGCATGACGACTTCCACCTGTCGTCCACGGCACCTCAATTGCGAACCCTCCTGCACTGGAGGGATTTGTTTTTTGTCGGCTGCACGCGGCAGACCTGGGTGCTCTATCGCAAGGCGCGTGCCATTTTCCAGCCCCTCCCCTACAAGCGTTATTGCAGAAGGGCCCTGGGTTTATTCACGGGTTAAACACGGGCATGGAATGTGGCGGATTTCCGCCCACAGGGAGTTTCTCACTCCGGGATTTGGCGGATATCCGCCTTGCCGAGCCCCAGCGCCCTGCTACCATCGCCCGCATAACGGACGGACTTCAGCCATGCGCCAACGCACGATCGCCAGCCACTTCGCCCGCGCCGCCCTGGGCGGCGCGCGTCGGCAAGGCTTCGACTATTTTCCTCTGCTGCAACAGCTGGGGATCAGCCCAGAGCTGTTGGATGAGCCGCGCGCGCGGATTGCGCCCGAGCAGTTCGCTCGCCTGTTGCAGGCGCTATGGCTGGCATTGGAGGACGAATACCTGGGATTCGGCAGGGCTGCGAGTAAACCCGGGACGTTTGCCATGATGTGTCACGCGGTGATCCACTGTCGGACTTTGGGCAAGGCCCTTCAACGCGGCTTGCTGTTCTACAGCCTGTTCCCCGACGCGCCGAGCCTGACGCTGGAGGCCGAAGGCGAGCGAGTGCGGCTGGTGCTGGACGATTCGACGCTGTGGGACCCGGATCACTTCCTGACTGAAAGCTTGCTGGTAGTCTGGCATCGCCTTGCCAGTTGGCTGATCGGCCAGCGGATCGGCCTGGAACAGGTGACCTTCGGCTACACCAAACCCGCCCACGGTGCCGAATACGACTTACTGTTTCCCTGTCCTCTGGTGTTCGAAGCGCGCAGCAGCAGTCTGTTGTTCCACAGCCGCTACCTGGACATGCCGCTGCTACAGGACGAACGCACCCTCAAGCATTTCCTCGAACGCTCCCCCGCCGACCTGCTGTCGCGCCCGGACGATGGTCACAGCCTGAGCAGCCAACTGCGCCGCCTGCTCAGCCGCGACACCGCCCGCTGGCCCGACCTGGACAACGTCGCCGGCCATTTGCACATCAGCCCGCAAACCCTGCGCCGGCATTTGCGTGAGGAAGGCACCAGCTTCCAGGAACTCAAGGATCAACTGCGGCGGGATATCGCCATCTACCACTTGGGGCGTGCGGACTTGTCGTTGCAACAGATCGCCGAGCAGTTGGGTTTCTCCGAACCGTCGGCGTTTCACCGGGCGTTCAAGAAGTGGACGGGGCTGACGCCGGGGGCTTATCGGGAGTTGGAGAACTGAGTGGTGACATCCAGTTTCTGCGGGGGTGCAGCCCCCTGTGGCGAGGGGATTTATCCCCGTTGGGCTGCGTTGTAGGAGCTGGCGGAGCCTGCGATCTTTTGACTTTTCGCTTGAAACTCTCCTCCACGTGTTTGGGGAAAGATCGCAGCCTCGTTGCACTCGACAGCTCCTACACAGCTCCTACAGGCCCAGCGGGAGCATCTCTGGTCACAGGGGCCCGCACACAGCGAAAATATTCCAGTCAAACCACCGGAAAATGAATCCGGAACGCCGCCCCGCCCAGCTCTGAATCCCCCAGGGTCAACTTGGCGCCGTAGCTATCGATGATGTCTTTGACCACGGCCAGCCCGATCCCCTGGCCCGGATGCTGGCGATCCAGTCGCTCGCCCCGCTGGAGAATCCGCGCACGTTGATCCGGTGGCACACCCGGCCCGTCGTCCTCGACACTCAACTGCGCGCCGCCGAGGGTCTGATGCACGCTGACGCGCACTTCGCCCAGGCACAGTCGATAGGCATTTTCCAGCAGGTTGCCGAGCATCTCCAGCAAAGCGCCCTGTTCGATCGGCACATGGCAGTGCTCCGGCAGATCGAAACGGACATTGACCCGCTTGTCGCGATAGACCTTGTCCAGGGTGTCACACAGGCTTTGCAGCACCGGGCGCAAACGTACCTGATGGCGCACCAGCCCGCTTTTGCGCAGGCTGGCGCGCTGCAACTGATAGCCGATCTGCTGGCTCATGCGCTCGATCTGGGATTGCAGCACCCAAGCCTGTCCACGGTCCTCGGGGCGCCGGGCGATGTCCTCGCTGACGCCCTGCAACACCGCCAGCGGGGTTTTCAAGCTGTGGGCCAGGTCATCGAGGGAGTCACGATAACGACTGCGCTGCTCCCGCTCGCTGTAGAGCAAGCGGTTGAGCGAGCCGGTCAGGCGCAGCAGTTCCCGGGGATGCTCAGTACTGAGGCTTTCCCGGGTCCCGCTTTCGATTTCGTCCAGCTCCTGACTCAGGCGCCGCAGGGCCCGAAGGCCCCAGGTCAGGCCGATCCACAACAGCGCCAGCAACACCGCCAGGGCCGCGCCAAAGCCCAGGTAGAGATTGTCCCGCAGCCCCTGCAGGGTCACTTCGTAGTCGCGCACCGGTTGCAGGGTGACGATGCTGAACGCCGCGCTCTGGCCGCCGAGCAGCTTGACCTCGACGTCATAGATAAAAAACTCCTGGCCGTTGTTCTCGCGAATGCGCGCGAACTGATTGCCCTGGCCGTCATAGCGTGGCGTGTAATTGATGTTCTCTTCCTGGGTGGCCTTCGAGCGCCACACCTGCCGCCCCTCGCGATCATAGATATAGCCCAGCAGGCGGGCATCGGCGAGGTTGAAGCGCTCATCGGGCAACTGCGTCGGCATCTTCAAGCGGTTGTTTTCCACTCGGGCGGCGGAAATCAACGTGGTCACGTCCGAGGCCAGGCGTTGCTCGATGGAGTCTTGCAACGCCAGGCTGAACGCGCCTTGCATGGCCGGCAACAAGGCCAGCATGAACAGCACCGCCAGGGTCATAGCGGCCAGCATCAACCGCAGGCGAAGCGAACGAATCACTGGCAGCGCTCGTTGAACAGGTAACCCATGCCACGCACGGTGTCGATGGGCTTGAAGCCGGCCGGGGCTTCCAGTTTACGGCGCAGGCGCCCGACCAGCACTTCGATGACATTGGGATCACGCTCGTCGTCATCGGGGTAAAGCTGCTCCATCAAACGGTCTTTGGCCACTACTTGCTGGTGATGACGCATGAGGTATTCGAGGATGCGGTACTCGTAGGCGGTCAACGCCAGCGGCTCCTCATCGAGAGACGCCTGCTTGCGGTTGAGGTCCAGCAGCAACGGACCGGCAACGATGGTCGATTGGGTGAAACCACTGGAGCGGCGCAACAAAGCGTTCAACCGGGCCTCCAGCTCTTCGAACTGAAACGGCTTGACCACGTAGTCGTCGGCACCGGCGGCCAAGCCTTCGACCTTGTCCTGCCAGTTGCCGCGGGCGGTGAGGATCAGGATCGGAAACGTCTTGTCCTGTGAACGCAGCCGGCGGATCAGTTCCAGCCCGCTGATGCCCGGCAGGCCCAGGTCGATCACCGCCAGGTCATGGTTGAATTCCCGGACCTGGTACAAGGCCTCTTCGGCGTTGGCCACGGCCTGCACCACATGGCCGCTGTCGGTGAGACGGGTTTGCAGGTGGTGACGCAACAGCGCTTCGTCTTCGACGACCAGTAACTTCATGGAGCCTCTCTCCGGGCAAATCAAACAATCCAGTGCCGCGCACCTCAACGAAAGGCGCCGGATCGTCTTCGACTGACCCGGCTGGATACGCTCACCGTCGACCGTTTAGAACGTGTAGTTGGCGGACAGGTACGTCTGGGCGCTGCTGGTCAGGTCCAGCGAACCAACCTTGCTGCCACCGTGCGTGCTCATCTCGGTGCTGGCGTTGCTGCGCAGGTAACGGTAACCCAGTTCAACCGAGGTGTTTTGTGTAATTTGTTGCAGGACGCCGCCCTGCAAGCCCACGGCGTAGCCGATGTCGCTGTCGCGGCTGAAGCCGGGGGAATTCTGGGTCAGCTTGGTCAGGCCCAGCGTGCCGCCACCGAACAGCTTGGTGCTGCTGGTGACCGGATAGAACACATCGTAGCTGCCCAGCAGGTTTTCCTGGCGCAGCTTGATGCCGTTGTGGGTGCCCGAGACGTTGTCATAGGTGGCGTAGTAGCGGCCCTGGTCGTTTTGCTTGCCCAGTCGCAGGCCATACGTGGCGTCCTTGCCGATGACGCCGTCGGCGTTCGGGTGGTTCAGGGCACTGTTCAAGGCGTCGGATTTGTTCACCTTGTCGCTGGTCTGGCCGAGGGTCAGGCTAGCGAAGTTGTCATCGGCCTGAGCCAGGGCGCTGGCGCCCAGCACGGTGAAAGCCAACAGCAGTTTTTTCATAGCAGGCATGGTCAAGTTCCTTTGCAGCGTTGATGTTTTGTGAAGTCGCCGTCACCTTACCCAGCGATCCCTGAACCCTCCTTGAACGTTCTCTGAACCTGCGCTGAATGAATCGGCTAATCTGTGCGGACCACTTTTATAAGGAGATCCGTCATGCGCAGGCTGCCTGCTGTTGTACTTCTGGCCATTAGCGGCATGAGCCACGCCGCCATCCAAACCCAGGAGCTCCCCTACACCAGTGCCGACGGCACCAAGCTGATCGGTTATTACGCGTATGACGACGCCGTCAAAGGCCCGCGCCCGGGTGTAGTGGTGGTGCATGAATGGTGGGGGTTGAACGATTACGCCAAGCGCCGCGCCCGGGATCTTGCGGGCCTGGGCTATAGCGCCCTGGCCATCGACATGTACGGCGACGGCAAGAACACCGAGCACCCCAACGACGCCATGGCCTTCATGCAGGCGGCACTCAAGGACGGCGCGGCGGCCAGTGCCCGCTTCCAGGCCGGTCTCGACCTGCTGAAGAAACAACCCCAGACCGATCCGGACAAACTCGCCGCCATCGGCTACTGCTTCGGCGGCAAGGTGGTCCTCGATGCCGCGCGCCAGGGTGTACCGCTGGCCGGCGTGGTGAGCTTCCACGGTGCGCTGGTGACCAACACCCCGGCAACGCCTGGCAGCGTCAAGGCCAAGGTGTTGGTCGAGCATGGCGCCCAGGACAGCATGGTCACCCAGGACAACGTCACCGCGTTCAAGAGTGAGATGGACAAGGTCGGCGCCGACTATGAATTCGTCAACCTCAAAGGTGCCAAGCACGGCTTCAGCAACCCCGATGCCGATCGCTTGAGCCACGGCGAGCATGGCGGGCCGGACATTGGCTACAACAAAGAGGCCGATGAGCAGTCGTGGGCGGATATGCAGAAGTTTTTCAAGAAAATCTTCGGCTGAAATAGCCCTGTGGCAGGGGGCTTTTGTTCTCGCTTGAGTACGTCACGCTCTGTAGGAGCTGGCGAAGCCTGCGATCTTTTGATCTTTCGCTTGGGAATCAAGCGTCTGGGGAAGGATCGCAGCCTCGTTGCACTCGACAGCTCCTACGCAGCGCTTAAAGAGCCCGGCGGGTGCAAGCGCCCTCGCCAACAGAACCGATCGGTTTTCTGCGCCACTACCCAGCCTCCAGCCAACCCGGCAAAATGCCTGGCATGAATACACTCCCTACCCTGCCCGCTTGCTGCACGCCTTTGGATGAACATTGGCTCTTACCCGATGCCCTGCCCAATACGGTGCTGCTGAGCACCCGCTTCGACCCGTTGTTGCTGGTGGGCGCCGACTTCCCCAACAGTGCCATCGTCCCCCCGGCGAGCATCCAGCGCTCGGTAGCCAAGCGCCAGGCAGAATTTCTGGCCGGACGGATCTGCGCCCGGGCGGCTTTGCAGCGGCTCGACGGCCTGGCCTGCGTGCCGGCCATCGGCGAAGACCGTGCCCCGGTGTGGCCGGCGCATGTCAGCGGTTCGATCACCCACAGCACGGGTCGGGCGGCAGCCATCGTCGCGAAAAAAGATCACTGGCAGGGGCTAGGCATGGACGTGGAAAACCTGCTCGACCCCGAGCGCGCCGAACGCCTGGCCGGTGAAATCCTCACCTCGCCAGAGTTGCAGCGCATGACCAAACTCGCGCGCGATGACCGGGCCCTGTTGGTGACCCTGACCTTTTCAGTGAAGGAAAGCCTGTTCAAGGCGCTGTACCCCATCGTCAGGCAGCGCTTTTATTTCGAGCATGCCGAGGTGCTGGATTGGACACACGATGGACAGGTGCGCCTGCGCCTGCTGTCTGACCTGTCGAGCGAGTGGCGCCATGGCAGTGAGCTGCAGGCGCAGTTTGGGGTAAAGGATGGGCAGCTATTGAGTCTGGTGGGGATCAGGGCCTGAGAGTTGTGCTGCTTTTTTAGGGGCTCATCGCGGGCAAGCCTTGCTCCCACAGGTCAGTGCGCCCTCATTTAAGTGTGGTTTGCTGTGGGAGCGAGGCTTGCCCGCGATGGCGGTCGATCAGGCACCACACCTATCAAGACCTGTCCTGATGCCTCGGCCAACTCAAACTGAAGCACGCCCCGCCCAGGCTCTTGCTCTTGCCGATCAGCGCCCGACCGTCGTGCCAGTGGATGATCCGTCGCACGATCGACAACCCCAGCCCATGGCCGCCCGAAGCCCGGGCGCGGCTATCGTCCAGGCGCAGGAAGGGCTTGAAAATCCGCTCCCATGCCGCTTCCGGCACGCCGGGCCCGTCGTCTTCCACATCCACCCGGCAGCGCAACTGGCCCACCTGGTAGCTGACGGTGACCTGGGAACTGGCGTGGCGCATCGCGTTGCCCACTAGGTTCTGCAGCGCACGATGCAGAAAACGTGGCTCGGCCTCGACCCAGGCGCCATCACAATCGGCGGCCGACAGGCATAGACCGCGTTCGACCGTGATCCCGGCCCGCAACGGCCCCAACTCATCGATCACTTTATTGACCAGCGCATCCAGGTCCACCCGCTGAAAATTCAGGGCCGGTGAACCCTGCTCCAGCCGCGCGTAGGTGAGCATTTCGTCCACCAGCCGATCCAGGTCTTCGATGTCGTGATCCATGCCCGCCAGGTATTTGTCCCGGGCCTGGGGCGTGCTGGCGCTGCCAAGCATTTCCAGGCCGAAGCGCAAGCGCGCCACCGGGGTGCGCAATTCGTGGGACACCGCCCGCACCAGCTCACGCTGAATCGCCAACAGTTGTTGCAGGTGCTCGGCCATGCCGTTGAACGCCGCGGCCAGTCGCCCTACCGAGTCGGCACCTCGGGCCGGCACTCGGGTTTCCAGGCTGCCCTGGGCGATCTGGGTGGCGGCCGACTCTAAGCCACGCAAGCGTCGCTCCAATTGGCGCACCAACAGGTAGACGATCAACCCGATCAGGCTCAAGCCCAGCGCCGCGATCAGCACCAGCCACTGTGGCGGATAAGGGTTCATCTGGTACAACGGACCGATCTCCAGCACCCACGGCGTGCCGACCATGCCGGCGAAGACCCGAATGGAGTCGCCGCCCTTGCCCAACGCCATCACCGTATCGCCCTCGGACACACGACGGCGCTGGTCTTCGTCCATGTCCGCCTGCTCGGCGGTCATGAGTCGCAGGTCGAAACCAAAGCCCTTTTCCTGCGCCAGTTGCGCCAGCCGTTTGGGTTGTTCGGCCACCGGATAGCGCACCAGCTCGTCGACCAACAGGTAAATGGTCGCGCGGGCCAATTGTTCGCTGATCTGCTGGACTTCCCCGACCAACATCAATTGCTCGGCATCATTGACCAGCCGATAGACTTTTGCCGCATGCGGCCCGGTCTGCTCGACCAACGCCTGGCCACGCAATACGCGGGTGCGCTGGCCGAGGTCGAGGTCGGTCTGGGCGAAGGTCTGCAACGCCAGCGGAATGCCCAGCAGCCGCTCCCATACCAGCAACGCCCGGTGCCGTTCGGTGTCGTTCATCGGCCGCAGGTTGTCGGCCATCAACGAAAACGTGCCGTGGGCCAGGCGCTCGCGGTATTGCTCGCTGCGGGTCTGGTTGAGCAGGTGCAGGGCCAGTACGCCGAGGACCGCCACCAGCACCAGTGCCGCGCACATGCCGCCATAAATACGCAGGAAAATCGAATTCACGGCGCCAGGTCTACACAGGCTTCAGGAACGAACAGGTAGCCTTTGCTGCGAATGGTCTTGATCAGCCTTGGATGGTCCGGGTCGTCACCGATCTTGGGGCGGATGCGCGAAATGCGCACATCGATGGAACGGTCCTGGCCGTCATAACCGATACCGCGCAGGGCGGTGAAGATTTCTTCCCGGGACAGGATGCGCCCGGCATTGGACACCAGCAGCCACAGCAGGTCGAATTCGGCGCTGGTCAGCTCGATACCGCTGCCCTGCAACCAGGCTTCGCGCAAGGCGTCGTCGACCACTAGCGGGCCGAATTGCAAGCGTCGCTGCTTTGGCGCGGCGTTCGGCTCCGGTTCGCTGCGCCGCAGCAAGGCCTGGATACGTGCCAATAGCAATCGCGGGCGAACCGGCTTGCACACGTAATCATCGGCGCCCAGGTCCAGGCCCTGGATCTGATCGGTGTCGTCGGTGCGGGCGGTGAGCATCAGGATCGGCCCGTCATAATGCTCGCGCACCTTGCGACAGATGCTCAGGCCATCTTCGCCGGGCAGCATCAGGTCGAGGACCACCAGGTCCGGCTGCTCGGCAATAATTCGCGCCGCCGCCACCGCGCCGTCGCCTTCGATGGCGACACGCAGCCCGTTGCTTTCGAGGTATTCCTGGGTCAGCTCGGCCAGACGCTGGTCATCCTCGACGATCAATACCTGCCAGGCTTCTTGTTCCACTGGGGCCTCGTCTTGCTGTGAATATAAAAGGAAGGATCAGCACAAACCTGTGGCCAGAGATTGCTCCCGCTGGGCTTTGTAGGAGCTGCCGAAGGCTGCGATCTTTTGATCTTTTGATCTTTCGCTTGAGATTCAAGTGGCAGGGGAAAGATCGCAGCCTCGTTGCACTCGACAGCTCCTACACGCTCCTACATCGCTCCTACATCGCACTTGAGCGGGAGCAATCTCTGGCCACAAAGTGCCCGTTTCAACTATTCAGAAACAGCTTCCCCCATCTTTTTGTCATGTTAAAGGAGGATAAACACACCCACGCATGGGCCGATTGTATAAACGTCACCTGCGCAGAAAACAAGCGGACAAATGCGTTTCGATCGGCTGGCTTTAATGTGGTAATGTCCGCGCCCGCAAAAATCACCGGGCGGTTTTCGGATCGTCGAAATCGATGAAAAAAGGTCCACTCCAGCTAGGTCGCGGCCTACAGAGCCATTCCACGTTTCGCACACAAATTACGCACAGGCTTATCCACAGGTAGTACGTTGCATACCCCCCCAAAACGCATTATCTTGTAGCCCGCCGCGTAAAAAACCCTACATGTAGGGTTTCAGGCCAAAAACCAAACACAAGTCGGGCAGAGAATTCAAGCGCTTTTCTTGCTTCTGTCCAGCTGAAACACCGCATTTCCCCAAGCCCAGACCGCCCCTGCGGATGGCAACTGTTTGAAGGTCGAAAACGACCGAAACGGTACGGGTGTTGCAGTCAATTGCTGCCACCCCGGCAACCCGGTTTCGAGCCTCGCTCGCAACCTGAGAACTTCGGATGGGAGCGGCATTAAACGCCGGCTTCCTACTGTCCCGAAGTTGTTATGCCCGGCGCCAG
The DNA here is from genome assembly GCF_963970585.1 of Pseudomonas sp. RL_105y_Pfl2_101. Taxonomy (NCBI): domain Bacteria; kingdom Pseudomonadati; phylum Pseudomonadota; class Gammaproteobacteria; order Pseudomonadales; family Pseudomonadaceae; genus Pseudomonas; species Pseudomonas sp. RL_105y_Pfl2_101. Next base: position 184,994 of record NZ_CAXAPG010000006.1, on the reverse strand, counting down.
TCGGTTGTAGTGCTTCAGGACGGAACGGTGGGTACCGTGATGGTGCCCAAACAAACATAGAGAACGTGGAGACACCCATGCACACCGACACAACTCGCGAGAACCCGCAGGGCACCGCGCCGCTGGCCGCCGATTCGAGCCCGGATCTGTCCGCCACCGCGCCGGGCCAACTGCGTGTGATCAAGCGTAACGGCACTGTCGTTCCTTACACCGATGACAAGATCACCGTCGCCATCACCAAAGCGTTCCTCGCAGTTGAAGGTGGCACCGCTGCCGCTTCGTCGCGAATCCACGACACCGTGGCCCGCCTGACCGAACAGGTCACCGCAACCTTCAAGCGTCGCATGCCGTCGGGTGGCACCATCCACATCGAAGAAATCCAGGACCAGGTCGAACTGGCCCTGATGCGTGCCGGCGAGCAGAAAGTGGCCCGCGACTACGTAATCTACCGTGATTCGCGCGCCAAGGAGCGCGCCATCCGCACCCCGGCTGACGCCCCGGTGCTGGCTCACCCTTCGATCCGCATCGCCCGCGCCGACGGCAGCCTGGCGCCGCTGGACATGGGCCGCTTGAACACCATCGTCACCGAGGCCTGCGAGGGCCTGGAAGAAGTCGATGGCGACCTGATCCAGCGCGAAACCCTGAAGAACCTCTATGACGGCGTTGCACTCAAGGACGTCAACACGGCCTTGGTGATGACCGCGCGGACCCTGGTGGAGCGCGAGCCGAACTACTCCTTCGTAACCGCCCGCCTGCTGATGGACACCCTGCGTGCCGAAGGCCTGAGCTTCCTTGAAGTCGCCGAGAGCGCGACCCACCACGAAATGGTCGACCTGTACGCCAAGGCGTTGCCAGCTTATGTTGCCAAGGGTATCGAGTTCGAATTGCTGAACCCGGTCCTGGCCGAATTCGACCTGGAAAAACTCGGCAAGGCGATCAACCACGAGCGCGACCAGCAGTTCACCTACCTGGGCCTGCAAACCCTGTACGACCGTTACTTCATCCACAAGGATGGCGTGCGTTTCGAACTGCCGCAGATCTTCTTCATGCGCGTGGCCATGGGCCTGGCCATCGAAGAGAAGCAGCGCGAAGACCGTGCGATCGAGTTCTACAACCTGTTGTCGTCCTTCGACTACATGGCCTCGACTCCAACCCTGTTCAACGCCGGCACCCTGCGTCCACAGCTGTCGAGCTGCTACCTGACCACCGTGCCAGATGACCTGTCGGGCATCTACGGCGCCATCCACGACAACGCCATGCTGTCGAAATTCGCCGGTGGCCTGGGCAACGACTGGACTCCGGTTCGCGCATTGGGCTCGTACATCAAGGGCACCAACGGCAAATCCCAGGGCGTCGTGCCGTTCCTCAAAGTGGTCAACGACACCGCGGTCGCGGTCAACCAGGGCGGCAAGCGCAAGGGCGCGGTCTGTGCCTACCTGGAAACCTGGCACATGGACATCGAAGAGTTCATCGAGCTGCGCAAGAACACCGGTGATGACCGTCGTCGTACCCACGACATGAACACCGCCAACTGGATCCCTGACCTGTTCATGAAGCGTGTCTTCGACGATGGCAAGTGGACCCTGTTCTCGCCGTCCGAAGTACCGGACCTGCACGACCTGACCGGCAAGGCTTTCGAAGAGCGCTACGAGTACTACGAAGCCCTGACCGAGTACAACAAGATCAAGCTGTTCAAAGTCGTCCAGGCCAAAGACCTGTGGCGCAAGATGCTGTCGATGCTGTTCGAAACCGGTCACCCATGGCTGACCTTCAAGGACCCGTGCAACCTGCGCAGCCCGCAGCAGCACGTCGGCGTGGTCCACAGCTCGAACCTGTGCACCGAGATCACCCTGAACACCAACAAGGATGAGATCGCAGTCTGCAACCTGGGCTCGATCAACCTGCCGAACCATATCGTCGACGGCAAGCTGGACACCGCCAAGCTGCAACGCACCGTGAACACCGCCGTGCGCATGCTCGACAACGTGATCGACATCAACTACTACTCGGTGCCGCAAGCGAAGAACTCCAACTTCAAGCACCGTCCGGTCGGCCTGGGCATCATGGGCTTCCAGGACGCCTTGTACCTGCAGCACATCCCGTACGGTTCCGATGCCGCGGTCGAGTTCGCCGACAAGTCCATGGAAGCGGTCAGCTACTACGCGATCCAGGCTTCCTGCGACCTGGCCGACGAGCGTGGCGCCTACGAGACGTTCCAGGGTTCGCTGTGGTCACAGGGCATCCTGCCGCTGGACTCGCAACAGATCCTGATCGCCCAGCGCGGCCAGAAGTACATCGACGTTGACCTGAACGAGTCCCTGGACTGGGCACCGGTTCGCGCCCGTGTGCAGAAAGGCATCCGTAACTCCAACATCATGGCCATCGCACCGACCGCCACCATCGCCAACATCACTGGCGTGTCGCAGTCGATCGAACCGACCTACCAGAACCTGTATGTGAAATCGAACCTGTCGGGCGAATTCACCGTGATCAACCCGTACCTGGTTCGCGACCTCAAGGCCCGCGGCCTGTGGGACTCGGTCATGATCAACGACCTGAAGTACTACGACGGTTCGGTGCAGCAGATCGAACGCATCCCGCAAGAGCTCAAAGAGCTCTACGCAACAGCCTTCGAAGTGGACACCAAGTGGATCGTCGACGCGGCCAGTCGTCGCCAGAAGTGGATCGACCAGGCTCAGTCGCTGAACCTGTACATCGCCGGCGCTTCGGGCAAGAAGCTGGACGTGACCTACCGCATGGCTTGGTACCGTGGCCTGAAAACCACTTACTACCTCCGTGCCCTGGCCGCCACCAGCACCGAGAAGTCGACCATCAACACCGGCAAGCTGAACGCTGTTTCCAGCGGCGGCAACCACGGTGACGATTCGGTCCTGGCTGCTCCAGCCGGTCCTGCGCCAGTGCCAAAGGCCTGCGCGATCGACGAGCCGGATTGCGAAGCTTGCCAATAAGCTGAGCGGGTGGGTGCTGCAAGGCGCTTGCTAAAGAAACCCCCGATAGACCGCTGGTTTATCGGGGGTTTTCTTTTGCCTGGAGGAAAGTAGCACCTGTCCCGGCGCCATCGCGAGCAGGGTGTAGACCTGCGTACACATAACCCTGTGGGAGCGGGCTTGCTCGCGACGAGGCTGGGACGGGCAGCACAATAAAAAGCCCCTCATGCGAGGGGCTCCTTGTGCAGCCTTCAAACAACCATCGACATCAAGCCATCTGAATGATGGTCTGCATGATGGTGCTCTGGGTGGAGATGGTCTTGGCGTTCGCCTGGTAGTTGCTTTGCGCCTTGATCAGCTCGACCAGTTCGTTGGTCAGGTTGACGTTGGACTCTTCCAGGGAGTTGGAGACGATCGAACCCAGGGTGCCGGTTTGTGGAGCATCGTAGCCCGGGATACCCGAGGCGAAGGTCTCTTTCCAGCTGGTGCCGCCTACCGGCTGCAGGCCCTGCTCGTTGGTGAAGCTGGCGAGGGCGAGCTGACCGATCGGCTTGGTCTGGTTGTTGCTGAAGTTGGCCAGCAATACACCGCTGCCGTCGATGGTCAGGTTAGTGATCTGGCCAGTGGCGTAACCGTTCTGGGCCGGGATCGACCGGGCGGTGTCGGCGTTGAATTGGGTGGTGTTGGCCATGGACACCGTAATCGTCGACGAACCGGCGCCGTTAGCGGTCCATACGCCGTTGGTGACAGTGCCTGGCACCCAACCGGTCAGTACCAGATCGTTGTTGACGGTCGCAGGCGGGGTGCTGACTTGCACCAGCTTGCCACTCGAATCAAAGCTCATCGTGGAGGGAACCGGAGCGTTTGGGGCGACCGGCGCGCTGCCATCCAGGTTACGGCCATCGATCAGGGTGTAGACATCCCAAGTGTTGGCGCCAGTCTTGACCATGTACTGGTCCATGGAGTGCTGGTTACCCTGGGTATCGTAGACAGGGGTGGTGAATTGCTTGGTGAACGTGGCCGTATCGGTCGGGTCGAACGCCAAGGCAGGATCAGCCTGATCAATCGGCGTCGCCGTCGAATTCAGGTTAATCGTCGACGAAACCAGGCTGGTCGCTTGCGGCGGCAGGTTGGAGGTGTCGATGCGCAGGTCGGTCAAAATACCGTTGAGGATGTTGCCATTGGCATCCACGCCATAGCCCTGCAAACGCGCAGTGCCGTCGCTGTTGGTGATGAAGCCTTCCTTGTCGGTCTTGAAGGTACCGGCACGGGTGTAGCTCAGCGACCCGTCGTTGCTCAGGACAAAGAAGCCCTGGCCCTGGATACCCATGTCCAGCACGTTGCCGGTGTTATTGACATCACCTTGGCCGAACTGCTGGGAGACGTTGGCCAGGCGCACGCCGTTGCCGACGGTCTTGCTGCCCGAGCCCAGCTTGGTAGCCGAGTAGACATCTTCGAATTCCGCGCGGGACGATTTGAAACCGGTGGTCGCCACGTTGGCGATGTTGTTGCCGGTCACGTCCAGTTGTTTGTTGGCTGCATAGAGACCGCTAAGGCCGATGTTGAAAGACATGTTGACTCCTTTTGCCGGTTAGTCGGCTCTACATACCAATAGTTTGTACTTTGGACAGGGCGATGCTGCCCAGCCCGGCCAGGTTGAGCATCAGTTCACCGCCCGTTTGGCTGATGGTCACACTGCTGACCGTGGCCGGCAGGTTGGTGATCAGCGACGTAGCCTTGCCATCGATGGTGGTTGAGGCAGCAAAGGTGTAGGTGCCCGACTCAAGCGTCGTGCCCGCGTCGTTCTTGCCATCCCAGATGAAAGCGGAGTTGCCAGCGTTCTGGCTGCCCAGGTCAATGGTGCGAACGGTCTTGCCGTCCTTGTCCACGATCTTGACGGCGACGGAGGACACCGATGTCGGTACCACCACCGTGCCGTTGAGGCTCTTGGAGGTATCGACCACGGCCTTGTCGCCCGGGGCGATGACCGAGCGGCCTACCAGCGACGAAGCTTGCAGGGCCTGGGACGAGTTGTAGTTGCCGGCGATGCCACTCACGGTCTCGTTGAGCGTGGTGATGCCTTCCAGGCTGCTGAACTGTGCCAGTTGGGCAACGAACTCGCCGTTATCCTGCGGTTCCAGCGGGTTCTGGTTTTTCAGCTGGGTGACCAGCAATTGCAAGAATGCATCCTTGCCCAGCTCCTTCTTGCCGGCGGCCGTGCCGGTCGCCGAGGACAGGCCATCGCTGGTGCTAGCGGTCTTGACCGAGGAGTTGGCCAAAATCTCGTTGAGGCTCAAACCGCTGGTAGTGTTGGTGACGCTCATGTGAATCGCCCCTTATCACTGACCGAGGGTCAGGACCTTCTGCATCATGGTTTTGGCGGTGTTCATCATTTCGACGTTGGTCTGGAACGAACGACTGGCGGAAATCATGTCGGCCATTTCCTCGACGACGTTGACGTTCGGGTAGTAGACATAACCCTTGGCGTCTGCGGCCGGATGGTTTGGCTCATAACGGGCTTCGAGGTTGCTCTGGTCTTCGACCACGCCAAGCACCTGCACGCCCTGCCCGGCCGCGTCCTGCTCCTGGAACAGCGAGTCGCTGCCGCCGGACTGGCCGCCCTGGAACATGGTGGCGAATACCGGGTGGCGGGCGCGGTAGGTCTGATCGATGCTCGACGAAACGGTCTCGGCGTTGGCGATGTTACTGGCAACGGTGTTCAGGCGAGTGGTCTGGGCACTCATGGCACTGCCGGCAATGTTGAATACGCTAGCGATCGACATGGCTTACTCTCCGCGCAGGGCCGATACCAGCCCTTTGAACTTGCTGTTGAGCAGGGTGAAGCTGGCCTGGAAGTTCACGGAGTTTTCCGCGTAGTTGGACTGTTCCAGTTGAGCGTCGACGGTGTTCTGGTCGATCGAAGGTTGCATCGGCGTGCGATACATCAGCGATTCATCGCCATTGCCCAAGCCTTCGGCTTCGATATGACGGCTGTTGGTCATGTTCAAGGCGAAGTGGCCGTTCTTGGTCTTCTCGTTCTGCTCGGCGAGCACTTTGGAGAAGTCCAGGTCCCGCGCCTTGTAGTTCGGGGTGTCGGCGTTGGCGATGTTGTTGGCCAGGACTTCGGCACGCTGGGCGCGGAAGCTCAGGGCCTGTTCGTGGATACCGAGCGCTTTATCGAAGCTGATGCTCATGTCGGAAACCTTTGGGTGACCAGAATGTACGTACGACGGCTAAAGCAAGCGTCGTGCCATTTTCAAAAACCCCATAAACCGGGGCTTTGCAGGCTGCGGCAAAGCGGCAATGCCAGAAAAGCGGCAACTGGTTTCCGCAGGCTGCCGCTTTTCTGCCGCTTCTGCAGGACAAATGCGTTTCATTGTGGGAGCGAGCCTGCTCGCGATAGCGGTGTGTCAGTCCACATTGATGTCGCCAGGAGTACCGCATCGCGAGCAGGCTCGCTCCCACAGGAAGCAGTGGTGGACTGGAAGAAACCGGCAGGCAAAAAAAACGGGAGCCCCGTGGGGCTCCCGTTTTTTGACAACCCAAGCCAATCACTTCGCCTGGTAGATGATCCCCGGACTGCATTGGACCATTTGGTAATGATCCGGCAAACCGTTCAACGCCTCGGAGGCGCCGAGGAACAGGTAGCCGCCCGGCTTGAGCGTGCTGTGAATGCGCAGCAGGATGTCTTTCTTCACTTCGGCGGAGAAGTAGATCAGTACGTTACGGCAAAACACGATGTCGAACTTGCCCAGACTGGCGTAGCTGTCCAGCAGGTTGAACGAGCGGAACTCCACCCGGCTCTTGATCGGTGCCTTGACCACCCATTTGCCCGGCCCTTTCGGATCGAAGTAACGTTGCAGGCGATCCGGTGACAGGCCCCGGCCGATGGCCAGGCTGTCGTACTCGCCGGTCTTGCAGTTATTGAGCATGGTCCCGGACAGATCAGTGGCGACAATCTGCACGCCGCCTTTCAACTGGCCGAGGTTGGACCGCTCGAACTCATCGATGGACATCGACAGCGAATAGGGTTCCTGCCCCGACGAACAGGCCGCCGACCAGATCCGCAGACGCTGGCCCGGGCTGGCCTTGATGGCCGCCGGCAACACCCTGTTCTTCAACACCTCGAACGGGTAGGTGTCGCGAAACCACAGGGTTTCATTGGTGGTCATGGCATCCACCACCATCTCGCGCAAACCACTGCGCGGCTGGGTCTGGATGCGCTGGACCAGTTCGCCCAACGATTTCAGGCCCTGTTGCTCCATCAATTTATTGAGACGGCTCGACACCAGGTATTGCTTGTTTTCACCAAGCAAAATGCCACAGGCTTTTTCCAGGAAGACCCGGAACTGTTCGAAATCCAAATTACCCGTAGACAAAATACCGCCTCTTTCATCGTGTTGACTTGCCGGACGCACAACGCGCCCGACCTTATTATTCTTTATTCTGCTGCCTTGATCCGTTCGACGACCCGGGAAGCCAGGTCATCGGGACGGAATTTCGCCAGGAAATCGTCGGCGCCGACCTTCTTGACCATCGCCTGGTTGAAAACCCCGGACAACGAAGTATGCAAGATGATGTGCAGCTTTTGCATGCGCGGGTCGCTGCGAATTTCCGACGTCAGGGTGTACCCGTCCATCTCCGGCATCTCGATGTCGGAGATCATCATCAGGAATTCTTCCTCGGGCTTCTTGCCCTCCTCGACCAGCTTACGCAGGTAATCCAGCGCCTGTCGTCCGTCGTTCAGCGCCACCACCTCGACGCCGACCGTTTGCAGGCAACGGGTCACCTGCTTGCGGGCCACCGACGAGTCATCGACGGTCAGCACCCGCAGCGAAATCGCCTTGTGCTGGGTTTCGGCATCCACCACACCCGCGGAGATCGCTTCCGGTGTGGGCGCCACTTCGGCGAGGATCTTCTCCACGTCGATGATTTCCACCAACTGGTTATCGACCCGGGTCACTGCCGTGAGGTAGTGATCGCGGCCGGTGCCCTTGGGCGGTGGATGGATTTCTTCCCAGTTCATGTTGACAATGCGCTCCACCGAGCGGACCAGGAAACCCTGGGTCTTGGTGTTGTACTCGGTGATGATCACAAACGGATTACTCTGGTCCAGCAGACGACCGGAACCGGTCGCCATCGCCAGGTCGAGAATCGGGATGGTCGCTCCCCGAATGTTGGCCACACCGCACACGACGGGGCTGGACTTGGGCATCAGGGTCAGCTTGGGGCATTGCAGCACCTCGCGAACCTTGAATACGTTGATTCCATACATTTGTTGGCCGTCGAGACGGAACAACAACAGCTCCAGGCGATTCTGACCGACCAGCTGAGTACGCTGGTTTACCGAATCCATTACTCCCGCCATGCCCTGACTCCTACCTAACGCTAATGTTTCCGACGCGCATTCATCACTAAACGGCACGGGGCTTGCTATTGAACCGGCATGAACGCACAAACGACATTTTCTCGACGCCTGACCACTCACTGCCGCCACGGGCTCGGTGCACTGCTGGCTGTCTGCCTGTTCACTTCGGGCGGTCCTGCCCTTGCTGCTGTTCCGGTTACCTTGCCTGATCTCCTTATCGGCGTCACTCAGGGCTTTCTTGAATTCACCGTAGAAGACTATCTGGCTACCAGTCAAACGGAAGGTCGCTACGAAATCGAAGTCAACCAGATCGATCCACGTTTACGCATGCCAATGTGCGACAAGGAATTGACTGCTTCACTGGAGAGCCCATCCCGCCCCTTGGGTCGCGTCACGGTGAAGGTTCGTTGCGACAGCGCCGCGCCCTGGACGGTGTTCGTGCCCGCTCAAGTGCGCCTGTTTCGGGAAATTGTCACCACCACTCGTCCGCTCAAGCGGGCCGGAATCGTCGAGCCCCAGGACGTGATGTTGCGCGAACGGGACGTCAGCCAGATCAACCAGGGCTTCCTGACCTCCGTCGACCAGGCCATCGGGCAGAAACTTGTCCGACCAATGGTCGCCGATCAGACCGTGACACTGGTGCACCTGGAGCAGGCCGAGGTGGTCCGCAAGGGCGACCAAGTCGTCATCACCGCCCGCAGCGGCTCCCTAGCCGTGCGAATGCCCGGCGAGGCCCTGTCCAACGGCGGCATGCGTGAACAGATACGGGTAAAGAACCTCAACTCCCAGCGCGTGATCAAGGCGCAGGTGATGGCCCCGGGCCAAGTGGAAGTGGCGATGTAGCGATCTGGTAGAGGAGGTAGAAAGCTGGCGCTTGATCCCGGTGTTCCCTAGACTGTGCCTTACGCAAAGGCAAGCGCAGACGTGCGCATGCTCATTGAATAAATGAGCCTAAAGTTTTTTTGGGGATGGCCGAAAACATGGCAAGCGTCCAAATACCCAGAGGTTTTTTACCATGGTCATCGATTTCAATCGTTTAAACAGCTCTTCACCACTGACAGGTACTACGCGTACCAGCGCCGCCAAGGAAACCGTCGAAGCCGGTAAATCCGCGCCGCTGCCTACACCAGCCGAACAGGTCAGCAACGGGGAGTCGGTACACCTCAGCAATGAGGCTCAGCAGTTGCAGAAGGTCACTGACAAGCTGCGCGATCAACCTGTCGTCGACAACGCCCGCGTGGCTGAGTTGAAAGCAGCAATCGCTGATGGCAGCTACAAAGTCGACAGCAACCGCGTAGCCAGCAAACTGCTCAATTTCGAAGCCCAGCGCTAGGCCAACGCCTGCGCCAGGCTTTTGGACGCTTAAGACCCAAGGCCAGCCATGCACGACACTCATTTATTGCAACTGATCACCGACGACTTTGTTCCAGCGCAACAGTTGCTGGAGTTGTTGCAGGCCGAATCCGTGGCATTGCACGGTCGTGACATGCCTCTGCTGGAGAATATCCTGGCGCAGAAACAGGCACTGATCATCTTGCTTGACCAGCATGGCCGCAAACGCAGCGAGATCCTCGCCAGCCTTAATCTGCCCGCCAGCCATGACGGCCTCGAGCAATTGGCCGGCCAGTCGGCGATCGGCGATCAGTTGCTGTCCCAGAGCAAAGCACTCAACGACCTGCTCGCCCAATGCCAGGCAACCAACGCTCGCAACGGCCAGTCGATCCTGATGCAGCAGGCCGCCACCGCCAACCAGTTGCGCATTCTCAACGGTGGCGAGATCCCGACGCTGTATGACGCTCGCGGCTCGACCGCCAAAATGGTCAAGCACCGCCCGCTCAGCCAGGCATGAAACGAACAATGCCTTCGCCCTATCAACGCGCGATACATGCTGGCAAAATACCGGCCATTCGTAGTCGTATTTTGCCTGGAGATTGACTCACCGTGTTCAATGCCTCAAACGCGGATGATGCTCCGCAGCCCCCCAAGGTCCTCACCACGCCCCTGGAAATCTCCGGCAACCTGCGGATGCTGCAAGAGAGCCACGACCCACTGATCATTACCTTCCACGAACGTAGCCAGCGCTTCCAGAGCTATCTGGTCAACGTCGATCGCGAGACCCATTCCATCGCCCTGGATGAAATGATTCCCCGGGACGGCGAGCGCTTCCTGCTGGCCGGCGAGCCGTTTCGTGTCGAGGGTTTCCATGACGGCGTGCGTATCGCATGGGATGGCAAGGGCCCACTGACCATCGAGGAATCCAGCGACGGCCGCTGCTATCGCGGCGCCCTCCCCGACGAAGTGGTCTACCACCAACGTCGCAACGCCTTCCGCGCCGCCCTGAAACTGGCACAACTGGTGAACGTTGAACTGGGCGGCGAAAAGCTCAAGTCCCCCGTGGATGGCAAGCTGCTGGACATCTCCGCCACCGGCTGCAAGTTGCGCTTCGACGGCGACATCACGGAGCGCCTGCAATTGGGCCAGGTGTATGAGCGTTTCATCGCAGCCCTGCCTTTTGGCAACATGAGCGCGCCAGTCGAGCTGCGTTACCTGCATTTCGAAGAAAGGATCAACACCACATTTGCCGGTGTACGCTTCCACAACATCAGTGGCCTGGTGCAACGGCAGGTCGAGCGGTTCGTCTACCAGCTGCAACGAGAAGCCCGGCGCTTCGATAAAGACGACATTTGATTTTCCAGCCATGAAAAACGGGCAGTCCCTTGCGGTGACTGCCCGTTTTTTTATGCCTGCCTCAAGGCCTGGCCTGGGTAAAACTCGGCGTCTCAGGTGCCTCGGTTTCAGTTTCAGTTTCAGCCTCGGCCGCAGTCTCAGTGGCCGACTCAGGCTCCACCTCCGGATTGGCCGGCGCCTGCATCTGCTCCTGCACCACCTGCTCATCCACCCGTGGATCAAGACACGCCACCAAAGGCGAGCTCGACATGCTGTCCGGCATCGCCACGTGATGCAGCGGTGCATCATCGACCTGATGCAGGTTGGTCACCGCTTTCGGCCGGATCCGCCACACCAGCACCAAGGCGAAGAAAGCAAAAAAGCCGTAGAGCATCTGACTGCCGAGCATCTTCATCAGCACGCCGGCCACCAGCGGCCCGATGCTGGCCCCCACGCCGTAGGTCACCAGCAGCATCGCGGTCAGGGACACCCTTCGATCAGCTTCGACGTGGTCGTTGGAAAACGCTACCGCCAGCGGATACAGGCAGAACTGCACCAGCGAACAGAAGAACCCCGCGACGAACAGCACCTCCAGCGGCACCGCCGGAAGAATCGCCAATGGCAACGCACAGATCGTCAGAACCAGCGCAAAACAGCGGATCAACAGCGCCCGGTCATATCGATCGGACAGCCAGCCCAAGGGCCACTGCACCAGCAAACCGGCGAAGATGCAGCTACCCATGAACAGACCAACCTGCTCGGTCGACAGCCCCTGCTGAGAGGCATACAGGGGCGCCAGGCCATAGAACGAGCCCACGATCAATCCGGAGCCCAGCACCGTAATCAATGACTGTGGCACACGCTTGATGAAGAAGCGCGGCTCCATAGGCGCCGGATGCAGCGCCGCCGGGTGAATTCGCTGGGTCAGTGTCACCGGCACCAGGCACAAGGCGAAGCACAGCGCCACCAGCATCAACAGCTCAAGCCCCAGCCCCGGGTGCATGACCAGAATCAACTGGCCCAGCACCAGGCCCAAGTAGGAGGCAATCATGTAGCCGCTGAACACCACGCCGCGCTGCTTGGCATCGGCTTGCTCGTTGAGCCAGCTCTCGATGACCATGTACTGGCACATCATCCCGAGGCCGACAATCATCCGCAGCACGATCCAGGCCGGCAGCCAGTTCACCAGGCCATGACCCAGCACTGCCGCTCCGACGATCCCGGCGCAGGCCGAATAGGCGCGGATGTGCCCGACGCGGGCGATCAGCCGGTGGCCGATCTTGCCACCCAGCACCAGGCCGAAATAGTTGGCGGCCATCAGCGCACCGACCCAGAGGCTATCCACATGGTCGGCGGCCAGGCGCAAGGCCAGGTAAGTACTCAAGAGGCCCGAGCCGATCAACATCATCAGCGAGGCGAAATAAAGCGCTCGAAAAGGTTTCCAGATTTGGCGCATCGGCGTTCCGAGCGGCTCCTTGAGGTGGGTAAGGGCTACCTGTTGAAGATAGCCCGAATGCGACGTTTCGTTATGCCTGGGCCGCGAGGACACGCCGCTCCCAGGGCGTGATTTCATCGAAGAAGCTGGTCAGCTCCAGGGTCTTGGAGGCGATGTAACCTTCGATGAACTCCGTACCGAACAGTTCCTTCGCCAGATGACTACGCTTCAGACGCTCCAAGGCGGCATGCAAGGTACATGGCAGCGACAGATTATTCGGCACTTCGAATTCGCCCTGGATCGCCGCGCTCGGCTCCAGGCGATGTTCAATCCCATACAGCCCGGCGGCCAGGCTGGCGGCAATCGCCAGGTAGGGGTTGGCATCGGCTCCCGGCAAGCGGTTCTCGACCCGCCGGGCCACCGGCGAACTGGCGGGAATCCGCAACCCGGCCGAACGGTTGTCATGGGACCAACAGGCGTTGTTCGGCGAAGCGAACGGATGGCACAGGCGCTGGTAGGAGTTCACGTTCGGCGCGAACAACGCGGTGAAATCCGCCAGGCATGCCTGTTGCCCACCAATGAAGTGCCGGAAAGTCGCCGTCGGTTCACCCGCTTCGTCGCTGAAAACATTGCGACCGCTGTCCGCCTCGACGACGCTCTGATGGATGTGCATCGAACTGCCCGGCGTGTGGGCCAGGGGCTTGGCCATGCAGACCACGGCCAGACCGTGCTTGAGCGCCACTTCCTTGAGCAGGTGCTTGAACAGGAAGGTCTGGTCGGCCAACAACAAAGGGTCGCCGTGCAACAGATTGATCTCGAACTGGCTCACGCCCATTTCATGCATGAAGGTGTCGCGAGGCAAGCCCAGCGCCGCCATGCAGGCATAGACTTCACTGAAGAACGGGCGCAGGCCATTGTTGGAGCTGATGCTGAACGCCGAATGGCCGTCTTCGCGACGTCCATCCAGGCCCATCGGCGGCTGGAACGGCAGGGTCGGGTCCGGATTGGGGGCGAACACGAAGAATTCCAGTTCGGTCGCCACCACCGGCGCCAGGCCTAGGGCCGCATAGCGAGAGACAACGGCCTTGAGCTGGCCGCGCGTCGAGAGCCGGGAGCTTTCACCGGTCAACTCGTCGGCATCGCAGATCGCCAGGGCTCGGGGCTGTTGGCTCCAGGGCAGGCGGTGGATTTGTTTCGGATCGGCCACCAGCGCCAGGTCGCCGTCGTCGCTGCCGTAGAAACGCGGTGGCGGATAACCGCCCATGATGCATTGCAGCAGCACGCCCCGCGCCAACTGCAGCCGCCGGCCTTCGAGGAAACCCTCAGCGGTCATTACCTTGCCCCGCGGCACGCCATTCAAATCCGGCGTGACACATTCAATCTCATCAATGCCCGTCAGTCGCTGCGCGAGTGAACACTGGCCATCGGTCGTCATGACGCAATCCTTGTTATGTGCAAGCCGCGAACGGCAACCCGCCCAAAATAGGCTTCGGCTGTTCGGAATATCAAGCACCTGAAAAAATAAACAACAAGCCTTGGAATACATTGTGGGAGCGAGCCTGCTCGCGATAGCGGTGCATCAGTCAACTCTATATTGGCTGAGCCGACGCCATCGCGAGCAGGCTCGCTCCCACAGGGGATTGGTGGTGACAGGGGTATTTATGGAGGGCATGTTCAGGGCAGGTAAAGCCGGAACACCCCACCACCCAACACACCGCCATTGGCAATCTCGGTGCGCCCACTCACACCGCCGCGCTGGTGCAGTGCGGCGATCCGCGCGGCGAAGTACAGGCCCAGCCCGGTGCTGCCGCTGCTGTGGTTGATGCCCTGCACATACTCGGCCTGACGCTCGATCATCTGCGGCGGGTAACCTTCACCGTCGTCGTTGATGGTCAGCACCAGTTGCCCGGCTTCGTCACTCACGCTGATCAGCAGCGCCTGGCGCGCATGGCGAATGGCGTTGTTGATGCAGTTGTCGAGCACCGACGCCACCAGCTCGCGGTCGAAGAAGCCCAAGGGGCTGAGCGGATCGACATCGTAGGTGGCCATGATCCCACGGCTGCGGAACACGTCCTGATGGCCGGCCAGTTGGGCCTCGATAAAATCATCCAGCTCATGGTAGGCCGGGTGCAGCGGCAACTGGTTGACGCCGAGCTTGTACAGCCCCAACAACTGCACCATGAGGCCATTGAGATGGGCGAACTCGAACTCGATGACGCCCTGCTCCGAGGTTTGCCGCGCGGATTCGGGCAAACGCTCGAGCCATTGCCCATGCGCTTGCATGAGCAAGGTCAGGGAGTTTTTCATGTCGTGCACGGTCGACGCGATCACCGTGGAAAAATCGAGGGCCTGTTCGCTGTCATTCATCGCCAAATGCCTTGCTTCGCAGTTTTTGATAACGCGCAAAACGCGCATCGGTGTCGGGCATCATGCCCACCAGTTTCAGGCAGGCGCGGCACTCCTGCAGCAGTTGCGACTCCACGCTGGTGTCGGTGCCATGCAGCAGCGATTGCGCCATGTTCAGGGCAATACTGATGTTCTTCGGTTGCATCTTCAGGGCGCGGCGGAACAGCTCCCGCGCCTGCGGCAACGCGCCGGTCTTGTAGACCCGCACGCCTTCGCGGTTCAACTCGGCGGCGGCATTGCCTTGATTGAGGATGTTCGGATCGTCGGTGAGCTTGGCGATGCCCTTCATCACCGTCGGGTCATCACCGTAGATTTCCGCGCAGTTCTTGAGCATCGACTCGCCAGCGTTGGTCTGGCCAAGCATTTGCAACTGCTTGGCCACCAGCAACGCAGCCTCGGCGCTCATGAACTGCTCCATGCCATCGAGACGCTGCAAGGCCTGTTCGGTGAGTTTCTCGGCGGTTTCGGCATCGTTGAGCAGCAGGCTGGTGGCCTTCATCAGCCGCGCCCGGACCTGGAGCCCGGGGTCGTTGAGGTTCTCCTTCGCCACGGCGCTGAGGGTCGTGTTGATCTCCAGCCGGGTCCGGGTATCGAGGCCTTTTTCGCTGCCCTTGCTGATCAACGCATGGGCCAGGCCCAGGTTGCTTTCCGGGTCCTTGAAGCGCGACTGCGCGCCCTGCCCGACCGCCTGGCGATAAGCCCGGGAGGCCGTGTCGTAGTCTTCGTTGGTCATCGCCAGCTTGCCCAACAACGATTGGCGGCGCACCGCCAGCGGCGACAGGCGCACCGCCTCTTCCAGCACGTGCTGCGCCTGTTTGGTGTCACCTTCGGCCATCAACACTTCGGCCATGCCGTCGTACAACGCCGGCATCATCGGAAAGACTTTCAGGGCCTTTTCATAAACGGCCTTGGCCTGCCCCACCTGGCCGCGCTTGAACATCAGCTTGCCCAGCCCCGCATAGGCCCACGGCAACGGGCGATCCGCGATGATGGAGTTGTACAGTCGCTCAAGGGCCTCGTTCTGATTCAGGTCGCGCAACGCATCGGCCCGATAACGCAGGCACAACGGCCCGTAGCGCGGATCCTGCTTGCACAGGGCGATGCAGGCATTGAGCACTTCCATCGGCTTGCCACGATCGAGGGCTTGCAGGATCGGCTTGAGCAGGGTCTTGCGCTGCTCGAGCCGCTCCAGCCGCTGGGCCAGGCCGGAGCGGTTGAACGGTTTGGTCAGGTACGCATCCGGCTCGTGCTCCAGGGCACTGAGCACCATCGCCTGGCTGGTCTCGGCGGTCACCATGAGGAAAACACTTTCATGGCTGATCAACTTCTCGACCATCAGGTCTTCCAGCACCTGCTGGCCATTCTTGCGCCCATCACCCAGGTGATAGTCCTGCAGGATGAAGTCATAGCGTTTCTGCGAACACATGCGCAGCGCCACTTCACCGGTGTCAGCGGTGTCCACGTCCTTGACGCCCAGCTCACGCAGCATGGAGCGGATCGAACTGCGGAAATCCGAGAAATCATCGACGATCAGAAAACTTTTTTGGTGGTACGCCAGCATCGAGGATGTCCAGGCAAGTAAGAAAATAACCCAATGGCAGAACAACGAAACGCCGTGTCACAACCCCGAGGCGCGCAGATGATAGCCACCAACCAGCAACGTTCAAGGGATTTCAGCGCCCGCTTGGCCTGGCTGTGTCGTGACGCACATTGCGAGCCGAAACGTTGGAGAGAAACGGGCTCATCGGGTTATCGGCAGGCGATGGCGTTCCGTTAAGGGGAAGCTGTAGGGAAAACCGAGTGCGGAGGATCAGCTAAACGCAGACCCCGTGGCGAGGAGATTGTCAGGGTGTTCTATGAAATGATTAACAACGGGGAGATTCAGACATTCAAATTGGGGAGACGAAGGCTGGTACGAGTGAAAACCCTAGAAGCATTCGTCAAGCGACAAGCTCAGGAAAATAGCCGTTGAGTCTTCGCATAGTAAATCTCGCTGGAAACGTGCTTGGCGTACTGATATTGCCAGGAACGGTCCTTTTAGCGGATTTGGAAGCCCTTCGTCGCCTCGGTGTTCACAGAGTTGAGTTGGTAACCATTAAGGTTACTGAAGGCTCGTCCAAAACCGGCCCTTCACAATCGCTGCCGGATAGCGGCGAAATGAGCCGGGTAATCTGCGTCATAAACGTATTGATATCCGGTGCCAACGGTATGCCTATCCAGATACGGGCAGATTTCGCCTTTTTCAGCCATTTCGCCTGATAAGTAACACCCAAAGTGAAACAGTGTTAGGAGAACACCCTAACTGATACAGGCACCCATCACGCTCATTCGCGCATACCTCCAAGCATCGACCGAAGAGCAGGACGCCGGCCGCGCCCGCGAATCACTCGAGCAGTTCGCCGCCGATCACGACAAGGCCATTGCAAGCGTGTACCTGGAGAACGCCAGCGGCGCGACCGCAGACAGGCCTGAACTGCTGCGCCTGCTCAAAGATGCGCGCAAGGGTGACGTGTTGCTGGTGGAGTCGATAGATCGCCTTTCACGCCTTCCTGTAGAGGACTGGCAGAAGCTCAAGGCTGCGATTGATTCCAAGGGGTTGCGCATCGTCGCGCTCGACCTGCCAACAAGCCACCAGGGGATGCAGGACACCAAGGGCGACGAGTTCACCGGGCGAATGCTGGGAGCGATCAACTCGATGCTGGTGGAAATGATGGCCGCCATCGCCCGCAAGGATTACGAGCAGCGCCGCGAACGCCAGGCTCAGGGTATTGAGAAGGCGAAAGCTGCCGGCAAGTATCAAGGCCGGCCAGTGGATGAGACCCTACACAAAAGGGTAAGAGAATTGCTTGCTGCCGGTCTGGGGATTAGAGCTGTCGCGAGACACGCGAGCTGCTCAACAACCACCGTGCTCAAGATTCGCGACAAACTGACAGAACAGAACGAGCGGTCGAGGAAAGCATGAAATATCAGCCCTACCAGACTGTGTTTGCCCACAGCACTAACTTGGGAGTACTCCATGCGATGATGCGTAACCTCAAGTCTCACCCCGACTCGCCCGATCACATCATCCCGCCGGCAGTATTTCTGGCTTTCACGATCGAAGGATATCTGAATACCCTTGGTTGCGAGGTCATCCCAAGGTGGACAGAGCTAGAAAGACTACCTTGGAAAACAAAGATCACCCTATTGCATTCCTTTGCAGGAGCAACACCAGACTGGAGCCGCCCGCCTCTGCAGTTCGCCACGCGCATTTTCAAGATCCGCGACCATCTCGCTCACGGGAAGCCAGAGACGACTAGAGGGCCGTGCTTCGACTTGAGGGAGGACGCAGCAGCCTACATGGAAGAAGGCTCCTTCCAGCCCAAATGGTATACAGAACTCAACAAAGCGTGGATCAACGACGCCTATCGCAATTTATCGAATTTGCTCGGCTACCTATCTGAGCTTCACGGTTTTAATGGTGAATATCATTTGATGAGCGCAATCGGTGGAATTGACGACTTAGAGTGAAAATTGCACCCACCTTGCACCCATGGTTACGAGAGTGGAGTAAGCGCCAGGCCCAAATTATTGAGAAAGCGAAAGCCGCCGGCAATTACCAAGGGCCTCCGATTGAAGTCGACCTTCATGAACGCATTCGAGAATTACTCACCGCAGGCCTTTGTTTTTCGCGCAACTGCTCGACACGCCAACTGCTCGACTGCAACAGTGCTACGGATCAGGGACTTGGCCACGGCCTAAGTGGAGAATGAAAAAAGCCCCGCAACTGCGAGGCTTGTTATTCTGTACCTGTCACGCGACTTCGAGTCGAGTGATGTTCGGGTGCTCCCGGTTCTTCGCCTGCCAAAGATCGTAGGCAGACTGCATAGCCAGCCACTGGCGACCGCTGCTCAAACCGGCCATTTCCAAGCGGAAGGCCATTTCAGCGCTGATCCCGGTATGTCCATGAAGGACAGTAGAGAAGTGCGTGCGTGAATACCCAAGATGTTCAGCCAGGTCCCCAACGCTCATTTTCAGAGCGGGAAGAACGTCTTCCCGCAATATTTCCCCAGGGTGGGGCGGATTGTGCATAGGCATAGTCATTACCCTCCTGTCAGTGGTAATCGCAATAATCCAACAGCTCAACGTCAGAGCCATTGAATCGGAAGATCACACGCCAGTTGCCTGAAACTGTGACCGACCAGAAACCCGCCAGGTTCCCCTTGAGTTGGTGCAAGCGATAGCCTGGAATGTCCATATCACTTGGCTTGATAGCAACGTCCAGAGCACCGAGGATGCGCGTCAGGCGAGCAGCGTGGTCGGCCTGAATGCCTCGGGTCGTCTGAGTTTCGAAGAAGTCCCGGAGGCCTTTGTGCTGGAAGGTCGTTATCATGATGGGAGTGTAGGGTCGGGCCGTACACCCAGCAAGCCGAAGCCTGATTGATTGTTGCTATTGGTAGCAACACGGTATGTCGAAGGTTTGATACCGGTGAAGATTTACTTCTTCCGATGATGACAACTTCGACGGCGGCGCCGACTCTTTTCGTCTTTCTGCTGCCACCCTGCTGTCACGAATAGAATCATGGAAGAGGAAAAAAGGCTGGAGGCATTGAGTTATATGGTGTCCCAGGGCAGGTTCGAACTGCCAACCTTCCCCTTAGGAGGGGGATGCTCTATCCAATTGAGCTACTGAGACACAAGTCGACCACGAGAGAGGTGGTGCGCGGGACGGCGTGCATGTTAACGACCTGCCCAGCGTTTGTCATGTCACCCATGGCTTTTTAAGTGTAGGCAAAAACTACTCCCTATAAGGCTGACAGATCCTGGACGCCGTGCGTGGCCGCCATTCATCTGCTCCGGCTCGCTTAATCCTAGTAAATCGGCCATTTGCCACTATCCTGTACAAGACAGGGACGGTACGCTTTTTTGTCCATTTCCGTTATCCGCCAGACGGTATGGCACATAGACACAATCCTACGGTCACAGATGCGAACCTGTTGTTTTTTACCAACCAGTCCGCATTTTTTGATGAAGGGTACTGGCAGAACGCCTTTACCCGGATCAGAATTTGTCACAGAATTGGCGCCAATGATCTGGCAATTTTGAGGCATGATGCGGGCCTCTTAACAATTCAGGTTGAACATTTGGCAATGGAGCTTGTCCTATCGACATCCTGCGGCCAATCCCGAGAACCGCTCCCCTGAACTAACCGGTTAAATATATGCGCCCATTGAAACAGGCAATTTATTCCAGCCGTACGGCTGACAAGTTC
The DNA here is from genome assembly GCF_963970585.1 of Pseudomonas sp. RL_105y_Pfl2_101. NCBI lineage: Bacteria > Pseudomonadati > Pseudomonadota > Gammaproteobacteria > Pseudomonadales > Pseudomonadaceae > Pseudomonas > Pseudomonas sp. RL_105y_Pfl2_101. Next base: position 164,919 of record NZ_CAXAPG010000006.1, on the reverse strand, counting down.
GTCGTACGTCTGCCAGACGGAATGCGGGAACGCATTGCCGAAGTGGCTCGCAATCATCACCGCAGCATGAACTCTGAAATCATCGCGCGTCTTGAGCAAAGCCTTATTCAGGAAGGCGCGCTGGGTGAAGAGTTGAGCATGCGCCTGGACAGCCCTGAGCTGTCATTGCATGAGCGCGAACTGCTTCAACGCTTCCGACAACTCTCCCACCGCCAGCAGAACGCCCTCGTTTCGCTGATTGCCCATGACGCAGAAATGGCCGCAGACGCGACCTGATAGCCCCAAATATTCAAGCCAGCCTTGCGCTGGCTTTTTTTTGCCCGGCGTTTGGCCCAAGCCTGCTTTTCAAGCACTTATCAGAGCCATCGAACCAACACCACTGCCGATCCATGGCAGTGATGCTAAATTGATCCGCTACAAAGCCTGGGCATGGAGGCCTGCATGACCGCGCACGCATTCAAGGTTCAAAGAATCGCAGGGCTGGGCGTGGACATCGTCGAGGCCGATTCAGATCGAACGTTTGCCCGGCATATGCACGAACATTTTGGCATTGGCTTGCTTGTGCACGGGGCGCAACGTTCAGCCAGCGGCCGAGGCCAGGTAGAAGCATCTGCTGGCGACCTTATATCAGTCAATCCGGCCGAAGTGCATGACGGCGCCCCGATCGGAAACGGGACGCGTCGCTGGCAGATGCTGTATTTCGACCCGCCGTTGATTGCGCAGGCATTCAAGGATATGGCGAACGATGGGGGCATCTGCGCCCAGGAGTTTGCTTATCCGGTACTGCAAAGCCCGCGTGCGGCAGCATTGTTCCGCACTTTGTACCAAGCCATCGCTCAAGCCGAGAAGCTTGGCGATCACCTGAAGATCGAAGAAACGCTCGCGCTTTTGCTCGAACATTTGTTGGATCGCTCCATGCCGATATCGCCTTTGCCGGAGGTCGCGGCAAACCGTGCAAAAGCCTTGATCGACGACGATCCACAGTCACCCATATCACTTGCCTTGCTCGCCAGGGAGGCCGATTTAAGCCGCTTTCAACTGGTACGCGCCTTCACGCGCCTGACCGGCTTGACACCCCACGCCTATCTGCTGCAACGACGCATCCACCGAGCCCGACAACTGATCGCTGCCGGCATGCCGCTGGCCAATGCGTCCCTGGCCAGCGGTTTCGCCGATCAAAGCCATATGACCCGATGCTTCGTACGCAGCTTTGGATTCTCACCAGGCATGTACGCCCGGCAAGGACACCCGTAACGACCTGCAATTTCGTTCAAGACGCACCTCCTCATCGCAGGCAAGCTGAAGACTTCATAACTGCCAAGGTCGGCGTCGCATGAACCTCGAATTTTTTGTCACTTCCCTGATCGTGGCAGCTTCGCCTGGCACTGGCGTGGTCTATACGGTTGCAGCCGGCTTGGACCGGGGCTGGCGCGCGAGCGTGGTAGCTGCATTGAGTTGCACCCTGGGGATCGTGCCGCACATGCTGGCAGCCATCACAGGCCTCGCTGCACTGCTGCACACCAGCCCACTGGCCTTCAAGATCATCACGTACCTTGGCGTCGCTTATCTGCTGTGGATGGCATGGAGCACGCTCCAGCGCCACGGGGCCTTGCATATTGATCCGCACAAGACTCCGCGCTCGAATAGCGCGGTGATTTTTTCGGGCATCTTGCTCAACCTGCTGAATCCAAAGCTGTCGATTTTCTTCCTGGCCTTTCTACCGCAATTTCTCGCACCAGGAGAAACGGATGCCATGTGGCGCATGCTGCAACTGAGCTTCATCTTCATGGCGATTACCTTTGCCGTCTTCGTCATCTATGGCGTGCTCTGCGCATCGATGCGCCGCCATGTTCTGGAGCGCCCATCCGCGTTGCAGTGGTTGCGCCGGCTATTCTCGGCAGCCTTTGTGTTACTGGCTGTACGACTGGCGTTGATGCGGTGATGCACGGAGGGTTTTGCGTGATGAAAAAACCGCCAAACAGGCCAGTGCTGGGAGATTTTGATCTGCCGTATAGGGGTTTAGATTGGTGTGTATATCCGTTGCTGCGGTAACGGCTACTGGCGGTTCCGCTTTTACAGCGGCTCACTTTTGAGAAGCCGGAATGCCGGCCCAGGCAACAGTAAGCAAAACGCTTTATGCCCCAGCACGGCTCACCCGACTGTACTCCAATTCCATTGTGTGCGAGCCTGCTCGCGATAGCGGCGGTGCCGTTGCATAACGACTGGAGCTGCCGGTTGCTCTTGCCTTGAGCTCTCGATCTCGACGCCCGCAAACCACAAAAGAAGACCCAAAAAAACGGCGCTTCCCATTTCTGAAAGAAGCGCCGTTTTTCCAAGTGGACAGTATTACGCCAAACAGGCGGGTTTCCTGATGAGCGACTCAGAGCAGGAAAATCGTCGCCAGTCCCAGGAAAATGAAGAACCCGCCACTGTCAGTCACGGCCGTGATCATCACACTGGCGCCCATGGCAGGGTCACGCCCCATGCGGGCCAGGGTCATGGGAATCAAGACCCCCATCAATGCCGCCAACAACAGATTGAGCGTCATCGCGGCCGTCATGACCACCCCCAACGACCAGCTGCCATAGAGCAGATAAGCCACTACACCAATCACACCACCCCAAATTACGCCATTGATCAGGGACACAGCCAGTTCCTTGCGCATCAATCGCGATGTATTGCCGGTACTGACTTGGTCCAGCGCCATGGCACGGACGATCATGGTGATGGTCTGGTTACCGGAGTTGCCACCGATACCGGCAACGATGGGCATCAGCGCCGCGAGCGCCACCAGCTTCTCGATGGAGCCCTCGAACAGGCCGATAACCCGGGAGGCAACAAACGCTGTGATCAGATTGATCGCCAACCAGGCCCAGCGGTTACGCAGGGACTTCCAGACCGAGGCGAAGATGTCTTCTTCTTCGCGCAGACCGGCCATGTTGAGGACTTCACTTTCACTTTCCTCACGAATCAAGTCGACCATTTCATCGATGGTCAGACGACCGATCAGCTTGCCGTTCTTGTCGACCACCGGCGCCGAAATCAAGTCATAACGCTCGAACGCCTGAGCCGCATCATAGGCATCTTCGTCCGGGTGAAAGCTTACCGGATCGCTGGCCATCACCTCGGCCACTTGTTTTTCCGGGTCGTTGACGAGCAAACGCTTGATGGGCAGAACACCCTTGAGCACGCCGTCGTAGTCGACCACAAACAGTTTGTCAGTATGCCCGGGCAGTTCCTTGAGGCGACGCAGGTAGCGCAATACCACTTCAAGACTGACATCCTCGCGGATCGTCACCATCTCGAAGTCCATCAGCGCACCGACCTGCTCCTCGTCGTAGGACAACGCCGAGCGCACACGCTCGCGCTGCTGGCCGTCGAGGGCTTCCATCAGTTCGTGGACAACGTCCCGTGGCAGTTCGGGCGCAAGGTCGGCGAGTTCGTCGGCGTCCATTTCCTTGGCCGCCGCCAGCAACTCGTGATCATCCATGTCGGCGATCAGGGTTTCCCGAACCGAGTCCGACACTTCGAGCAGGATGTCACCGTCGCGGTCAGCCTTGACCAACTGCCAGACCGTCAGACGTTCTTCCAGGGGCAAGGCTTCAAGAATGTAGGCGACGTCGGCGGAGTGCAGGTCATCGAGCTTGCGTTGCAGCTCGACGAGATTCTGCCGGTGGACCAGGTTCTCGACCCGGTCATGATGCGGACCTTCCTGGCGATGCGTCAGGTCTTCGACGACCCGCTGGCGTTGCAGCAGCTCAATAACTTGAGCGAGGCGATCCTGAAGGCTTTCCTGCGTTTTTTTTACATCTACTTGGGTCATAGGCGAACTCCACTCCCAGCAGTGGAGCACGCCGGAAGGATCAATCAGTCAATTCATGATTGGCAAAACTAAATATTGAGTAACTACTGGGTAAGTCCATGGAGATATTCCAAAGCCCCGGCGGGGCTGACGGGCGCAATCATACACCGCTTGACGCTTTAAAACGCTAAAAAATCATGGCAAGAACAAGCGCTTGCGAGACAAACCTGAACACTGGGTGAGCCTGTCCCTTTACGACGACTTATCCAGAAAAGAAAACACACGCCACGGCCGAAATACGGCGACTACCCTTCTCTTCTGCACCGTCAAGGAGGACGACCGGATGCACCTCAACCACTGCCTGTTCCTGCTCGCCTGCTTGCCCTGCCTGCCTTTATGGGCTGCCGGGCAGACCGTGCATCGCTGCGAAAACATCGCAGGACACGTCACCTTCACGACCCTGAGCTGCGCCCCGGGAGAAGCGCTGTCGCTACAACAGATCCATCCGTACCGCCCAGGTTCGATTGAACCGACGACCGAGGCGATGCTGCCCGAAGCGGAGCGCTGGCAAACATCCAGCAACAAAACCACACGCAAGGAACCGACCGTGGTTGGCCAGTTCCAGGACCGCTGCGGGAACCTCATCAATGCCAGGCAACGCCGCGACGCCATCCTGAAGCGACGCATCATCCCAGGCATGAGCCAACAGGACGTAGAGAGCGCCCTGGGCAAGCCAGACTCGATCAAAGTTCGCAATTCGAGCACACGGTATACCTACAAAGCGAAGAAAGGTCGCAGCGCAGAGGTCGTGTTCGATGAGAGGGGATGCGTGAAAGGCAAATCGTAGACAGCAAAAAGCCCGCGTTAAACGCGGGCTTTTTGGTGTTTGGTGCACTCGACAGGATTCGAACCTGTGACCGCTCGGTTCGTAGCCGAGTACTCTATCCAGCTGAGCTACGAGTGCAGGTTGTGGTTTTATACCAGATCACAACTGGTTGAAGCCAAGTTATTTGCATCACTGCAAACAACTCTTAAATGGTGCACTCGACAGGATTCGAACCTGTGACCGCTCGGTTCGTAGCCGAGTACTCTATCCAGCTGAGCTACGAGTGCATTTGTTGCCGCGCATTATAGGCCGTCAATTCCTTTTGTAAAGCGCTTTTTTCAGTATTTTCAATCACTTACTGAACAAGCCAGGTTTTGACGCACTAAACGAATAATGGCGGAGAACGGGGGATTCGAACCCCCGACACCCTTTTGAGGTGTACTCCCTTAGCAGGGGAGCGCCTTCGGCCACTCGGCCAGCTCTCCGCAACACGGGGCGTATATTAACCACCTTCATCCCCGTTTGCAAACATAAAAATCGATAAAAATTAATGGCTTGGTTCGTCGTCCTTCTCTTTCTTGATACGCAGGTAAATTTCCTCGCGGTGTACAGCAACCTCTTTCGGGGCGTTGACGCCGATACGCACCTGGTTTCCTTTGACGCCGAGCACGGTCACGGTGATTTCGCCATCACCAATAATCAGGCTTTCTGCACACCGACGGGTCAGAATCAGCATACCTTTCTCCTCACGCAATTCACTTAAGGGACAACAGTCTGAAAAAAAAAGGCATTGGACCTACAACCGAAACGGTCGAAGCCTACAGGCCTAGTATTGACCAGCGCGGGCAAAAGAACAGTTTTGGAACGCGCCATTCAGAAAAACAAAGGGCGCGGTCCAGCCGCGCCCTTCAGACAACGCTTTATTCGCTCGGCTGAGCAGCCGCGTCGAGTTCGAAAGCCGTGTGCAGGGCGCGCACGGCCAATTCCAGGTATTTCTCTTCAATCACCACGGAAACCTTGATTTCCGAGGTAGAGATCATCTGGATGTTGATGCTTTCCTTGGCCAGGGATTCGAACATGCGGCTGGCCACGCCTGCGTGGGAGCGCATGCCGACACCGACGATCGAGACCTTGGCAATCTTGGTATCGCCAACCACTTCCCGGGCACCGATCTCGCTAGCGGTTTTTTTCAGTATCGCTTCGGCAGACTGGTAGTCGTTGCGGTGCACGGTGAAGGTGAAGTCAGTGGTGTTATCGTGCGAGACGTTCTGCACGATCATATCGACTTCGACATTCGCGGCACTGATCGGGCCGAGAATCTTGAACGCCACGCCGGGGGTGTCTGGCACGCCACGGATGGTCAGCTTGGCTTCATCGCGGTTGAAAGCGATGCCGGAAATGATCGGCTGTTCCATGGATTCCTCTTCATCAATAGTAATGAGGGTGCCCGGACCCTCTTTGAAGCTGTGCAGAACGCGCAGCGGAACGTTGTACTTGCCGGCGAATTCGACCGCCCGGATCTGCAACACCTTCGAGCCGAGACTGGCCATTTCCAGCATTTCTTCGAACGTGATCTTGTCCAGGCGCTGGGCCACAGGCACAACCCGTGGGTCGGTGGTGTAGACACCGTCCACATCGGTGTAGATCTGGCATTCGTCAGCCTTGAGGGCCGCTGCCAGCGCTACGCCCGTGGTATCGGAGCCGCCACGGCCAAGGGTGGTGATGTTGCCCTGCTCGTCCACGCCCTGGAAACCGGCGACGACCACAACGCGGCCAGCCTTCAGGTCGCCGCGAATCTTCTGGTCGTCAATCTGCAGGATACGCGCTTTGTTGTGCGCGCTGTCCGTCAGGATACGCACCTGGTTGCCGGTATAGGACACCGCCGGCACGCCACGCTTGATCAGCGCCATGGTCAGCAAGGCGATGGTCACCTGCTCGCCGGTGGAAACGATCACGTCCAGCTCACGCGGAACCGGTTGCTGGTCGCCGCTGATTTGCTTGGCCAGATCGATCAGACGGTTGGTCTCGCCGCTCATTGCCGACAGCACGATCACCAGGTCATCGCCCGCCTCGCGGAATGTCTTAACCTTGTCGGCGACTTGTTCGATTCTCTCGACAGTGCCGACCGAGGTGCCTCCAAATTTCTGTACGATCAAAGCCATTTCAAAGCCGCCTCTGCCCATGAAGGGCGCCCAATAATCACTCAACAGCGACCGGACCCGTGACTAGACCACGAGCCCGCGGCGCCGCCTTAAATACCCTGTTCTACAAATGCAACGGTCTGGGCCAGTGCCGCGTCCAGTGCGCCGACGTCGGTACCACCGCCTTGCGCCATGTCCGGACGACCACCGCCCTTGCCGCCCACTGCCGCAGCGGCTTGCTTCATCAAATCACCGGCTTTGAGTTGGCCAGTCAGGTCTTTGGTCACGCCTGCGACGAGAACGACCTTTTCCTCATGGACACTGCCGAGCAGGATCACTGCGCGGCCGAGTTTGTTTTTCAGTTGATCGACCAACGCCAGCAGCGCCTTGCCATCCTGGCCGTCCAGACGCACGGCCAGCACGTTCACACCCTTGACGTCCACGGCCTGGGCCGACAGATCGTCGCCCGCGGCGCTGGCGGCCTTGGCCTGCAACTGCTCGAGTTGCTTTTCCAGCAGGCGGTTGCGCTCCAACACAGCCGACAGCTTGTCGATCAGATTGTCGCGGTTGCCCTTGATCAGGGTTGCCGCTTCCTTGAGTTGTTCTTCAGCCGCACTGAGGTACGCCAGGGCCGCCGCGCCGGTGACCGCCTCGATCCGGCGCACGCCGGATGCCACGCCACCTTCGCTGATGATTTTCATCAGGCCGATGTCGCCGGTCCGGTTGGCGTGGATACCACCGCACAGTTCAACGGAGAAGTCGCCCATGCTCAGTACGCGTACGTTGTCGCCGTATTTCTCGCCGAACAACGCCATCGCACCCTTGCGCTTGGCGGTTTCGATGTCAGTTTCTTCGGTTTCCACCGGGGAGTTCTTGCGAATCTCGGCGTTGACGATCTCTTCCAGCGCCTTGAGTTGCTCAGGCTTGATGGCTTCGAAATGGCTGAAGTCGAAGCGCAGGCGCTGACTGTCCACCAACGAACCCTTCTGCTGGACATGCTCACCCAGCACCTGGCGTAACGCTGCGTGCAGCAAGTGTGTGGCCGAGTGGTTGAGCGACGTGGCATGCCGAACGTCGGCTTCGACATGGGCGGTCACCGGGGCGGCGATCATCAGGTTGCCCGACGCCAGCACGCCGTGGTGCAGGAAGGCGCCGCCGGTCTTGGTGGTGTCACGCACATCGAAACGCGAGCTGCCAGCCTGCAGGTAACCGCTGTCGCCGATCTGGCCGCCGGACTCAGCGTAGAACGGGGTTTTGTCCAGCACGATCACGCCTTCCTGGCCTTCGCTCAGGACGTCGACCGATTGCCCGTCCTTATAGATGGCAACGATCTTGGCCGAACCGCTGGTGCCGGCATAGCCGGTGAACTCGGTGGCTACCTCAACCTTGACCAGGTTGTTGTAGTCCATGCCGAAGGCGCTGGCGGAACGCGCACGCACCCGCTGGGCGTCCATCTCGCGCTCGAAACCTTCCTCGTCGAGGGTGAGGTTGCGTTCGCGGGCGATGTCGCCGGTCAGGTCCATCGGGAAACCGTAGGTGTCGTACAGCTTGAACACCACGTCGCCCGGTACCACGTTGCCCTTGAGCTCGGCCAGGTCCTGCTCGAGGATCTTCAGGCCTTGCTCCAGGGTCTTGGCGAATTGCTCTTCTTCAGCCTTGAGCACGCGCTCGATGTGCGCCTGCTGGGACTTGAGCTCCGGGAAGGCCTCGCCCATCTCGGCCGCCAACGCAGCGACGATCTGATAGAAGAAGCTGCCCTTGGCGCCCAGCTTGTTGCCGTGACGGCAGGCGCGACGGATGATCCGGCGCAGCACATAACCGCGACCTTCGTTGGAAGGCAGCACACCGTCGGCAATCAGGAAACCGCAGGAACGGATGTGGTCGGCCACCACTTTGAGCGACGCCTGGTTGTCGTTGGTGCAACCGATGGCCTGGGCGGACGCACTCAGCAGGCTCTGGAACAGGTCGATTTCGTAGTTGGAGTGAACGTGCTGCAGCACCGCACTGATCCGCTCCAGGCCCATGCCGGTGTCGACCGACGGCGCTGGCAGCGGATGCAACACGCCATCGGCGGTGCGGTTGAACTGCATGAATACGTTGTTCCAGATCTCGATGTAGCGGTCGCCGTCTTCTTCCGGCGAGCCGGGTGGGCCACCCCAGATGTCGGCGCCGTGATCGTAGAAAATCTCGGTGCACGGGCCGCACGGGCCGGTGTCGCCCATGGTCCAGAAGTTATCGGAGGCGTAAGGCGCGCCTTTGTTGTCGCCAATGCGCACCATGCGCTCAGCCGGGACACCGACTTCTTTGGTCCAGATGTCATAGGCTTCGTCGTCGGTGGCGTAGACCGTTACCCAGAGTTTTTCCTTGGGCAGGTTCAGCCACTTGTCGGAGGTCAGGAAGGTCCAGGCGAAGGTGATGGCGTCGCGCTTGAAATAGTCACCGAAGCTGAAGTTACCCAGCATTTCGAAGAACGTGTGGTGACGAGCGGTATAACCGACGTTCTCCAGGTCGTTGTGCTTGCCGCCGGCACGCACGCACTTCTGGCTACTCACCGCACGGGTGTAGGCACGTTTTTCCTGGCCCAGGAAGCAGTCCTTGAACTGGTTCATCCCCGCGTTGGTGAACAGCAGGGTCGGGTCGTTGCCCGGAATCAAAGAGCTGGAGGCTACTCGGGTGTGGCCTTGTTCTTCGAAGAAGCGAAGGAAGGCTTCACGGATTTCTGCGCTTTTCATTAGGTTCTTCCACGGAGGCTGCGGCCAAAGGCCTGTGCAAAACGTCAACAGACGAAGCAACGGCAAAGGGCCGCATTATATCGGCCCTTCGCGTGGGGTACAGCGTGTTTATGCGATAGAAACTGTCAATTGGCCCGGTTGGCGGCTCAGTGGCGGGGAAATTCGACGAAAGCGGCGATCACCTGGTCGATTTGCGCCGCGCTCACGTCCATGTGCGTCACCATTCGCAGGCGTGGCGCCGCGCTGAGCTTGATGCCCCGCTCATCGGCAAAGGCCTTGATCGCCTCGGCCCGCTCGCCCATTTGCACGTAGACCATGTTGGTCTGCACCGGCTCGACCTCGTAACCGGCCGCACGCAAACCCTCGGCAAGCCGCTGGGCATTGGCATGGTCATCGGCCAGGCGCTGGACCTGATGCTCCAAGGCGTACAGCCCCGCCGCCGCGAGAATCCCGGCCTGACGCATGCCGCCGCCGACCATCTTACGCAGCCGGCGAGCCTTGCCGATCAGTTCGGCGCTGCCACACAGGACTGAGCCCACTGGCGCGCCGAGGCCCTTGGACAGGCACACCGACACCGAATCGAAGTACTGCGTGATCTCCCGAGCATCGACATTCAGCTTAACCGCAGCGTTGTACAACCGCGCCCCGTCCAAGTGCAGGGCCAGGCCATGTTCCTGGGTGAAACGCCGAGCCCGAGCCAGGTATTCCAGTGGCAGCACCTTGCCCTGCATGGTGTTTTCCAGGGCCAGCAGGCGGGTGCGGGCAAAGTGGAAGTCATCGGGCTTGATCGCCGCGGCGACGTGCGCCAGGTCCAGGGAACCGTCTGCCTGCACTTCAAGGGGCTGGGGCTGGATCGAACCGAGCACCGCCGCACCGCCGCCTTCGTATTTGTAGGTGTGGGCCTGCTGGCCGACGATGTATTCGTCGCCACGCTCGCAATGAGCCATCAACCCCAACAGGTTACTCATGGTTCCCGTGGGCACGAACAGCGCAGCGGCGAAGCCCAGGCGCGCGGCCAGTTCGGCTTCGAGGCGATTGACGGTCGGGTCTTCCCCATACACGTCATCGCCGGTAGGCGCACAGGTCATGGCATCCAGCATGCCGGCGGTAGGTTGGGTGACCGTGTCGCTGCGAAGATCGATAACACTCATGAATCTGGCCTCGGGTTCAGGTGGAGGGGAATTCCCTTTCGAAGGGTAATTACTGCGGTCATGGCGAGGAATAATCAAGACCAGTCGAAGGAAAAGACGACACGGACCAACGGATTCTTCCCTCCCTGTGGGCCGAGTTTGCTCGCAATGACGGCGGCACATTCAGCAGCGATGCAAGTTGTTTCACCGCCATTGCGAGCAAGCTCGCTCCCACAAGGGGTTATGTGTTAAAAATTGTCCGCCGTCACACAGCGTGGCGGCAAAACGTTCTCAGGGCGGGGTGTAATTCCCCACCGGCGGTAATTGCACGCAACGTGCATAGCCCGCGAGCGCTTGGTGGTACACCGCTTTTTGGGGTGTAGCGACAAGGTCAGCAGACCCGGTGTGATTCCGGGGCCGACGGTCATAGTCCGGATGAAGAGAGAACGGGATTGCTACCCCAAGGGCCGACTGCGACTGTCTTGTACGCGGCGTACCCTCGAATCCCCTTCGATTCATGACGCCCTGTTTTTCACACAAACAGGAACCAGAACATGCAACCCACTGCAATCGACAGCAAAAGCAAAAGTCATCCGGGCGAGCGCGTCGCGTTCATCCAGGCCTGCTGGCACAAGGAAATCGTCGACCAGAGCCGTAAAGGTTTCGTCGCCGAAATGATCGTCCAGGGTTATCAGGAAAGTGATATCGACTTCTTCGAAGTCGGTGGCGCCTTCGAGATTCCGCTGCACGCCAAGCTGCTGGCCAAGTCAGGCCGCTACGCCGGCATCGTCGCCGCCGGCCTGGTGGTGGACGGTGGCATCTACCGTCACGAGTTCGTCGCCCAATCGGTGATCAGCGGCCTGATGCAGGTCCAGCTGGAAAGCGAAGTGCCGGTGTTCTCGGTCGTGCTCACGCCGCATCATTTCCATGCAGGGGAAGAACATCAGAAGTTCTTCTTCGAGCATTTCGTGCACAAGGGCCAAGAAGCGGCGAAGACCTGCGCCGATACCCTGCACAAGACCCGGGCATTGCGCCGCAGCGAACAGCGGGCGGTAGCGGTCTAAGCCTGGACACCGTGCCCCCTGTGGGAGCGAGCCTGCTCGCTCCCACAGGGGGCATGTATTGAGTCTAAATTCGGGTCAGGCTAGGTTTTCGTCAGTCGCCGGCACAATCAGGATGCCAGCCCGCAAGCCATTCTTGACCTTGGGGTTCGGAAAGATGATCCGGGCGCCCTCTTCCTCGATCACCCAGCGGGTCTGGGCGATGTCTTCGGCGAGCACGTAGCCTTTCCCCAATTGCGAGAAGTTCTCGATGTCCGCTGGCAGGTTCAGGCGGAAGCTGTCGCTGTGTTTGATGATTTCCCGGGCCACGCTGAACAGCTGCAGGCCATCGAGCCCTTCATCCAGCTCCGGCTCGTTGCCCTCGATGATCTGTTGCAGGCGGGTTTCCAACAGGCTGACGTTGACCCCGTCGTTCTGTCCGAATGGCCGGGCCTTGCCCAGTTCCAGGGTGAAGGACTCGGCACCGAGCTGCTCATAGGTGTAGGCACTGAACACGATAGACGGCTTGTTCTGCAGCAACACCGCCTCCATGCCCCCGGCACGCAGGCGTGCCAGTTCACGGCGTGAATGCTGGCGACCTTCTTTCCATGGGTAGAGGGCAAACTGCTCGATCTTCGAGCCGCGGATGGCGGTGTGCAGGTCGTAATGCAAGCGGTTGCGTTCTGGCTGACAGAAGAAACTGGCGGCCAAGCGCTCCAGTTCGCAAGCCCGTAGCGCCTCAGGACCGCCGCTCAGCTCATGGCGGCCATTGAACAGTCGGTTGACGTCCTGCTCGACGAAACGCTCCCCGCGCCGGATGGCCTCGGGATTGCCGAACAGGAACAGAATGCGTGCCCGCGGCTTCAAATGGCCACGGGCAATGTCATGCAGCAAACGGTCGAGCAGCTCGATCGGCGCGGTTTCGTTACCATGGATACCCGCCGACAGCATCAGGTCCAGGCCGTTATCCCGGGCTTCGGGCGGCTTGACCTCCAGCGCGCCCTCGCTCAACCAGCGCATCCGTACGCCTTCGACAGTCAGTTGAGTCTTCTCCGCCGGTTCACGACCGGCGAGGGTCAGTTCAAGCAGTTTGCCGAGGGCTAACATAGCGCGGTTCCTTAATGGTCGTGGCCGCAATCCGGGCCATGGACATGGTCATCGTCGCCGACGTCCGCCGGTTCCATTTCCAGTTGCAGGCTGACCAGGTTGGTCGCCAATGGACGCAACAACAAGTTGGCGTATTCCTCGTCCCCTTCCTCGACATCGACGCCGATCAGCAACTGGCCGCGGCCATCCTGCTGGATCCACAACTCCTTGCCTTGCCACATCACCGCGACGCGGGTGCAGGAGGTTTCCAGTTGGGTGCCGTCGGTGTCTTCAAGGATCAGCTGCAGGGTATCGCTCATGTCTTTACATTCTCGTCTGGGGATAAGGCAACGCGCCCTGCTTTGACTGTAGTCAGGTCGCGCGCGCTTTCAATTGATCTGGAACGGATAAACCGCGCCAAGTTTAAGGATTTGTGTCAGTTCATCCAGTGCCGCACGGCATTCGAGCAGCAACTGCGGGTCTGCCAGATCATTTTCAGTCATGCGATCGCGGTAGTGCCGCTCGACCCATTGGGTCAGCGAATCGTACAGCGGCGCGGTCATGATAACCCCTGGGTTGACGGCCGCCAGTTCGGTTTCATTGAGCGCCACGCGCAACCTCAGACAAGCCGGGCCGCCACCGTTCTGCATGCTTTGCTTGAGGTCGAAGACCTTCACTTCGCGAATCACCCCGCCAGCGCCCGCCAGGCCTTGCAGGTATTGCCAGACACGCTCGTTGCTACGGCATTCTTCCGGCACGATCAACAGCATCGAACCGTCGGGACGCGACAGCAACTGGCTATTGAACAGGTAGGAACGTACCGCATCATCGACGGTGACCGCCGAACGCGGCACGCACACCGATTGAAATTTCCCACCAACCTTAGCGAGTTTTCGGCTCAATTCGGCCAGCATCTTGTCGGTCTCGAGAAACGCATCCTCGTGATAGAACAGCACTTCGCCATTGCCCACTGCGATCACGTCGTTGTGGAACACTCCCTGGTCGATCACCGATGGGTTCTGTTGGGCGTACACCACGCCCTCCTCTCTCAGCCCATGCAGACGGGCAACCGCCTGGGAAGCTTCCAGGGTCTGACGCGCCGGGTATTTCTGCGGCGCGGGATAGCGGGTGTCAAAGGCACTGCGACCGAACACAAAGAATTCGACACCGGCCTCGCCGTAGGCGCGGCAAAAACGGGTGTGGTTGGCCGCGCCTTCGTCGCCGAACTGCGCCACCGCCGGCAAGGCGGCGTGGTGGGCGAAGTGTTGCTGGTTGGCGAACATCGCCCCCAGCACACGGCTGGTGGTCGGATGTTCGATGCTGCGGTGGTATTTGCAATTCAGGTTGGCGGCGGTGAAATGCACGCGACCATCGGCTGTGTCGGCGCTCGGACTGACCGTGGCGGCGTTGGCCACCCACATGCTGGAGGCCGAGCAACTGGCCACCAGCAGCGGCATTGCTTCTTTTGCGGCCTGCTGGATGACCTGGGCATCGCTGCCGGCAAAACCCAGCCGGCGCAGGGCGGCCACGTCCGGACGTTCCTGTGGCGCCAGTACACCTTGCTGGAACCCCATGTCCATCAGCGCTTTCATTTTCGCCAGGCCCTGCAACGCCGCCTCCCTGGGGTTGGAGGACTGCTGGCTGTTGCTCTGAGACGCGACGTTGCCGTACGAGAGCCCGCCGTAGTTATGGGTCGGCCCCACTAGACCGTCAAAGTTGACTTCATAGGATTTCATCAGCGAGGCTCCACGAGAATCTGTTTTTTATAGGCATCAAGTAACGGTTCATCAAACACCGCGGCGCGGCCATCGCGGGCAAGCCTTGCTCCCACAGTGTTTGCATAGCCCCTATGGGAGCAAGGCTTACTCGCACAGGTTTTGCATAGCCCCTGTGGGAGCAAGGCTTGCCCACGATGGCGGTCTCAAGACATGCGCACGCCGGGGGTCAGGCCAGCCGGCATGACAAGGCTTGGAGCCTCCAGGGAAGCCACCGGATACGCGCAATAATCGGCCGCGTAATAAGCGCTGGCGCGATGGTTGCCCGAGGCGCCGACACCGCCGAACGGCGCGCTGCTGGCGGCACCGGTCAGCTGTTTGTTCCAGTTGACGATACCGGCGCGGCTTTGCAGCCAGAACTGTTGATAGCGCTCCTGGGAATCGGACAGCAACCCGGCGGCCAGGCCATATTGCGTATTGTTGGCCTCGGTAATTGCCGCTGCGAAATCTTGGTAGCGGATCACTTGCAGCAACGGCCCGAACAGCTCTTCATCAGGCCGCTCGGCCACGGCCGTCACGTCCAGGATACCCGGCGTCAACAATGCGGCCTGGGCCTGCGGCTGGGTCATGCTCAGCAGCGGCACGGCGCCTTTGCCCAGCAAATGGTTTTGCGCATCCATCAGCGCCTTCGCCGCGCCCAGGGAAATCACCGAGCCCATGAACGGTGGCGGTTGCTGGTCAAAAGCACCGACCTCAAGGGTTGCGCTGACCGCCACCAGGCGCGCCAGCAAGGCATCGCCCCAGGCGCCTTCCGGCACCAGCAAACGGCGCGCACAGGTGCAGCGCTGCCCGGCAGAAATGAAAGCGGACTGGATAATGGTGTAGACCGCCGCATCGACGTCAGCCACCTCATCCACCACCAGCGGGTTGTTACCGCCCATTTCCAGCGCGAGGATCTTGTCCGGACGCCCGGAAAATTGTTGGTGCAACAAATTGCCGGTGCCGCTGGAGCCGGTGAAAAACAACCCGTCGATGCCTGGGTTCGCCGCCAGGGCGATACCGGTTTCCCGCGCGCCTTGCAGTAAGTTCAGTACGCCCGCCGGCAGACCCGCCTCGACCCAGCACTTGACCGTCAGTTCGGCGACTTTCGGCGTCAGCTCGCTCGGCTTGAACAGCACACTGTTGCCGGCCAGCAGCGCTGGCACGATGTGGCCGTTGGGCAAATGGCCCGGGAAGTTGTAGGGGCCGAACACCGCCACCACACCGTGGGGCTTATGGCGCAGTACAGCAGTGGCGTCGCCCAGCGGGCCACTCTTCTCGCCGGTCCGCTCGCGGTAGCTCTGCACCGAAATGGCGATTTTGTTGACCATGCTGGTCACTTCGGTCGTCGCTTCCCACAACGGCTTGCCGGTTTCTTCACCAATGCAATGGGCCAGTTCGTCTCCGTGGTTTTTCAGGGCCGCGGCAAAGGCTTCCAGCACCTGGATGCGTTCATCCAGGGAGCGCCGAGCCCAATCCGGGAACGCCTGGCGCGCGGCCTGCACCGCCAACTCGACTTGCGCGGCCGTGGCACCGTTGCCCGCCCACACTCCCTGTTGGGTCACCGGGTTCAACGACTCAAAGAGGTCACCCTGGCCTTCCTGCCAGCTTCCTGCGATGTACAGCGAGTTCATCATTTCGACTCCCGGGCAGCAGACAACGCGACGGCACGTACCTGATCACCGACGTTGAGTTGAAGACGTTTGGCGGTCAGCGGATCGACCACCAGTGTGCCGGCGGCAAAGCGCGCCGGTGCAGCGGTGATGCGGCAGTCTTCGCGCTTGCGGTTATGGATGAGGAACGGCGTGGCATCATCGCCCGGCGTGCCGATGGCCAGCACCAGCGCCTGGCTGTCACGAATCGCGCGGATCTTGCCGGTTTCGCATTCCACCGCTGGGCCGGCGTCGAAGATGTCGACATAACCCTGGTAGCTGAAACCTTCGCTCTTGAGCATCGACAATGCAGGTTCCGTGTCCGGATGAACCTGGCCGATCACGGCCCGGGCATCTTCGGACAAGAAACAGGTATACAGCGGGAACTTGGGCATCAGCTCGGCGATGAACGCCTTGTTGCCCACCCCGGTGAGGTAATCGGCCTGGCTGAATTCCATCTTGAAGAAGTGCCTGCCCAGGCTTTCCCAGAACGGCGAACGCCCATTGTCGTCGGACATGCCGCGCATCTCAGCGATGATCTTGTTGCCGAACAACTGTGGGAATTCGGCAATGAACAACAGCCGCGCCTTGGCGAGCATGCGGCCGTTGAGGCCACTACGGAAATCGGCATGCAGAAACAGCGAGCACAGCTCGGAATTGCCAGTCAGGTCGTTGGCCAGGAACAGGGTCGGAATTTCCCGATAGATGTTCAATTCCTGGGAAGCGCTGACCGTCAGGCCAACCCGGAAGTTGTACCAGGGCTCACGCAGTCCCACGGCACCGGCGATGGCGGAAATGCCCACCACACGACCGTCGTCGTCTTCGAGCACGAACAGGTAGTCCGCGTCACCGCGCCCGGCTTCGCCACGAAAGGTTTTCTCGGCCCAGCCGACCCGATGGGCCAGGCGCTCTTCGTTGGCCGGCAGGGTGGTCAGGCCGGTGCCCGTGCTGCGGGCCAGGGCGATCAGAGCG
The DNA here is from genome assembly GCF_963970585.1 of Pseudomonas sp. RL_105y_Pfl2_101. Lineage (NCBI taxonomy): Bacteria > Pseudomonadati > Pseudomonadota > Gammaproteobacteria > Pseudomonadales > Pseudomonadaceae > Pseudomonas > Pseudomonas sp. RL_105y_Pfl2_101. Next base: position 147,784 of record NZ_CAXAPG010000006.1, on the reverse strand, counting down.
GGTAAATCGCTGCTGCGTACGGGACGAACGATCATGCTATCTCCTCAAACGGGTCGCTCACGCCACCCGCCAAACTCAGCTGTAAAGCGTTATACGGCTACCAGGCGCACGCTGGCACCCTCGCCAACACCCAAGGCTTCGGCCGCTTCCATGTCCAGCGTCACAGGTTTGCCCGGCGCGTAATCGAGCTCGAGCAACACGGCGCGGTAATCCTGCAATTGGGCATTGGCCACCAGGTATTGGCGGCCAGCACCCTTGGCCGGTTCGCCGATCTTGACCGGCACCACGCGGCTCTGGGCAATCGAGCGGATGCCCGAGACACGGGCATGCAGGGTCGGGCCACCGTCGAAGATGTCGATGTAGTGATCGGTCTCGAAACCCTCGCGCATCAGGATGTCGAAGGTGATCTGCGCCCGCGGATGGACCTGGCCCATGGCTTCCTGGGCGGCGTCCGGCAACAGCGGCACGTAGATCGGGTAATGGGGCATCAGCTCGGCGAGGAAAGTCCGGCTTTTCAGCCCGCACAAGCGCTCGGCGGCGGCGTAGTTGAGGTCGAAGAAGTTGCGACCGATGGCATCCCAGAACGGCGAGTCGCCATTCTCATCGCTGTAGCCAACGATCTCGGTCACCACCGAATCGGCAAACCGTTCCGGGTGACTGGCGACGAACAGCAGGCGACCGCGGGAATTGAGCTCCGACCACGGCGAGCCCACCAGCTCCGGCACCACGTAGAAACTGGTCAACAGGCTGTTACCAGTCAGGTCGTGGCATTGGGAAAGCACGTGGATCTTGTTGTGGATCTTCAGCTCACGGGAGGCGTGAACGAAGGTCTCGTTGCGAAAGCTGTAGAACGGTTCGGAATAACCGGCCGAAGCAACGATGGCCGAACAGCCCACCAGCTTGCCAGTCGTGATGTCTTCAAGGACGAAGAAATAGCTCTCTTCACCGTTGAAGCTGACTTCGGCGGCGAACGAGGCTTCGCTTGCGGCGATTTTGTCGCTGAGGCGTTCCACGTCATCCGGCAAGGAAGTGACACCGATCGGACTGTCCGCAGCCAGACGCTGTACCTCGCCCAGATCAGCCATTTGCGCGGGGCGCATCACCAGCATGGTGTCACTCCTTAACTTGAAATAAATGGGTCGACCCTTGGGTCGATACACAGAGAAAAAAATACCGGGGCCAACGTCCCTACAGACTCAAATGCGGGAGCTGGTGTGTGGGAGCAAAGCGTTGCTCCCACACAAGCCCGGCTCCCACACTGGAGCCGGTCAAGGCTGAAATCAGGCTTGGGTCAACTTCGCCGCGGCCCGCTCGAAACGATCCAGGCCTTCGTCGATGTCGGCGTCTTCCACCACCAGGCTCGGGGCAAAGCGAATCACGTCCGGGCCGGCCTGCAGGATCATCAGCCCTTCCTGTTCGGCGGCGTTGAAGATGTCCTTGGCCTTGCCTTTCCAGGCATCGTTCAGCACGCAGCCGATCAGCAGACCCAGGCCGCGCACTTGGGTGAACAGGCCGTACTTCTCGCCGATCTGCTCCAGGCGAGCCTTGAACTTGTGATGCTTGGCTTTGACACCCGCGAGCACCTCAGGGGTATTGACCACATCGATCACCGCTTCGGCCACCGCACAGGCCAGCGGGTTACCGCCATAGGTGGTGCCGTGGGTACCGACGACCAGGTGCTTGGCCAGCGCTTCGGTGGTGAGCATCGCCGCAATCGGGAAACCACCGCCCAGGCTTTTGGCGCTGGTGAGGATGTCCGGGACCACGCCGTAATGCATGTAGGCAAACAGGTGACCGCTGCGGCCCATGCCGGTCTGCACTTCGTCGAACACCAGCAATGCGTCGTGGGCATCGCACAGGTCGCGGGCGCCTTGCAGGTAGGCTTGCTCGGCCGGCAGCACACCGCCCTCGCCCTGGATCGGTTCCAGCACCACGGCGCAGGTCTTGTCCGAAATGACCGCTTTCAAAGCGGCCAGGTCGTTGTAAGGAACGTGGGTGATGCCGGTAATTTTAGGCCCGAAACCGTCGGAGTACTTCGACTGCCCGCCGACGTTGACGGTGAACAGGGTGCGACCGTGGAAGCTATTGAGCGCGGCGATGATTTCGTACTTCTCGCTGCCGAAACGATCGAACGCGACGCGACGGGCCAGCTTGAAGGCGGCCTCGTTGGCTTCGGCGCCGGAGTTGCAGAAGAACGCGCGCTCGGCGAAGGTCGCGTTGACCAGTTTGTGAGCCAGGCGCAAGGCCGGCTCATTGGTGAAGACGTTGGACACGTGCCACAGCTTGTTAGCCTGTTCGGTCAGTGCACCGACCAGCGCCGGGTGGGCATGGCCCAGTACGTTGACTGCAATACCGCCAGCAAAGTCGATCAACTCACGACCGGATTGGTCCCATACGCGGGAACCGGCGCCACGCACAGGTATGAAGGCTGCAGGTGCATAGTTGGGAACCATAACCTGGTCGAAATCGGCGCGTTGTACCGCGGCTTGCTCAACGGACATCGGAGTCTCCTGATGAGGAACACCCGCCTGGAACTGGCGGGCTTGGTAAGGATTGTAAGGACAGTTTTCAGCCCGGCCTTGCCGCCAAGCGACAACTTCTTATAGCGCCAACCCACGTTTTTCACGGGTTTACGGCAATGCGACAAATAGCGTCGCAAAGGCGCAGTTTAAACGTTGCCAAGGGGTTTGAGGTGCCGGCATCTACGTGCGGCGAGGAATATATCTGTGGGAGCAAAGCTTGCCCGCGATGCAGGCGCCTCGGTTCACCAAGGGCCGCGTCGCCTGTATCGAGGGCAAGCCTTGCTCCCACAAGTCCTGCTCCCACAATAAATCCCCTCGCCACAGGATGGGGTTGTGCCTGCCCTACCCGCGCTCGGACGGCACCGAGGACAATTCGAACGGGCTGCTGCTGCGTCGCTGGTTGCGGTCTTCCCGCGGCGTGGCGCCGAAGAAGTTGCGGTAGGCGCTGGAGAAGTGTGGCCCCGAGGAGAAGCCGCAGGATAGGCCGATCTGGATGATGGACTTGCTGGTCTGCATCAGCATCTGCCGAGCCTTGTTCAGGCGCAGCTCCAGGTAATACTGGCTGGGCACGCGATTGAGGTATTGCTTGAAGATTCGCTCCAGTTGTCGACGGGATACGCACACATGCTGGGCGATCTCGTCGGTGGTCAGCGGTTCTTCGATGTTGGCTTCCATCAGCAGCACCGCCTGGGTGAGCTTTGGATGGCTGGAGCCGAGGCGGTTCTGCAACGGGATGCGCTGACGCTCGCCGCCCTCGCGAATGCGCTCGACCACCAACTCTTCCGACACCGCACCGGCCAGTTCCGCGCCGTGATCGCGAGCCAGCACCGCCAGCAACAGGTCGAGCACCGACATCCCACCGCAAGCGCTCAGGCGATCGCGGTCCCAGTCAAACAAATGACTGGTGGCGATGACCTTGGGGAAGCGCTCGGAGAAATCGTCCTGCCAGCGCCAATGCACGGCGGCACGGTAACCGTCGAGCAAACCCAGTTGGGCCAAGGGATAGACACCAGCAGACAAACCGCCGATCACACAACCGGCACGCACCAGTTGCTTGAGGGCACTGCTCAGGGGCGAGGCCAGCGCAGTCGGCGGCTCATCGGCCAGCAGGAACAGCTTCTGGAAGCCTTCGAGCTTACCGGCCCAGGGCTCGCCCGGCAGTTGCCAAGCACCGCCGGCCGACGGTTCGGCTTGCAAGAACGACAGCTCGTAGACCACATCCGGATGCACCCGCTGAGCAACACGCAAGGCCTCCTCGGCCAGCGCCAGCGTCAAGGCTTTAGTGCTGGGCCAAATCAGGAAACCTATTCGATGGGCAGTCATGGCGGGCAATCCGAAGCGAAAACAGTGTTAAAGCCAAAAGCGGCTGCAACCAAATTAGACCATCTGGCGCGCGGTGCGCAGCATGACCCAAATCAGGTGCGTAACGGGAGCGATTACTTGAGGCTGCCCGACAGAAATTGTTGCAAGCGCTCGGATTGCGGATTGACCAGCACTTCGCGCGGGTTGCCACTTTCTTCGACGATGCCCTTGTGCAAGAACACCAGTTGGTTCGACACTTCACGGGCAAAGCCCATTTCGTGGGTGACCACCACCATGGTCCGGCCTTCCAGGGCCAGGGCCTGCATCACCTTGAGCACGTCGCCTACCAGTTCCGGGTCGAGGGCCGAGGTCGGCTCGTCGAACAGCATCACCTCAGGCTCCATCGCCAGCGCACGGGCAATCGCCACGCGTTGCTGCTCGCCGCCGGACATGTGGCCCGGGTAGGCGTCCTTGCGATGGGCCACGCCGACCTTGTTCAGGTAGTGCTCGGCCTTCTCCCGCGCTTCAGCCTTGGCCACACCCAGTACATGCACCGGCGCTTCCATGATGTTTTCCAGCGCCGTCATGTGGGACCACAGGTTGAAATGCTGGAACACCATCGACAGCCGCGAACGCATGCGCTGCAGTTGCTTGGGGTCCGCGGCCTTCAACGCGCCGTCCTTGCCGGCGACCAGCTTCAACTCTTCATTGTTGAGCAGGATCTTGCCAGCATGGGGTTGCTCAAGCAGGTTGATGCAACGCAGGAAGGTACTCTTGCCGGAGCCACTGGAGCCGATGATGCTGATCACATCGCCAGCGGCGGCTTTCAGGGACACACCCTTGAGCACTTCGTGACTGCCATAGCGTTTATGCAGGTCTTGGACTTCAAGCTTGTACATGCGGTCGGTTCTCACAAAACGTCAGTCGTTGAGCAGTCGATCGGATCGATGCGTTATCAGTGCTTGCGCGGGGCCAGGTAACCCAGCCAGCGGCGCTCGGCCAGTTTGAACAGGCGCACCAGAATAAAGGTCAGGCACAGGTAGAAAACGCCGGCTGTGATGTAGGCCTCGAACGGCAAGTAGTACTGCGCGTTCACCGTGCGCGCGGCACCCGTGATGTCGATCAGCGTCACGATGGATGCCAGGCTGGTGGTCTGCAACATCATGATCACTTCGTTGCTGTATTGCGGCAGCGCCCGGCGCAAGGCCGATGGCAACAGGATCCGGCGATACAGCTTGTAGCGCGACATGCCCATGGCCTTGGCCGCTTCAATCTCGCCGTTGGGCGTGGCCCGCAGGCTGCCAGCGATGATTTCGGCGGTGTAGGCGCTGGTATTGATGGCGAACGCCAGGCACGCGCAGAAGGTTGCACTGGACAGCCACGGCCAGAGGAAGCTTTCGCGCACGATCGCGAACTGCGCCAGCCCGTAATAGATCAGGAACAGCTGGACCAGCATCGGCGTGCCGCGGATCACGTAGGTGTAGAGCCAGGCGGTCATGTTGACGACCGGCTGCTTGGACACCCGCATCAGCCCCAGGGGCAATGCCGCCAGCAGGCCAAAGAACAGCGACAGGGCCAACAGCTTCAGCGTGACCAGCAAGCCACCGAAATACAGCGGCAAGGCTTCATAGATGACGTTGTAGTCGAAGATCATAGATCAGCCGCCCTTACGCCTACCGAGTAGCGCTTCTCAAGGTGACGCAATGCCAGCAACGAGACACTGGTGATCACCAGGTACATCGCCGCCACCGCGAGGAAGAAGGTGAAAGGCTCGCGCGTGGCATCCGCCGCCTGCTTGGCCTTGAACATCATGTCTTGCAGGCCCACCACCGAAATCAGCGCGGTAGCCTTGGTCAACACCAGCCAGTTGTTGGTGAAGCCCGGAATCGCCAGGCGAATCATCTGCGGCACCAACACCCGGAAAAACACCTGGAACCCGTTCATGCCGTATGCCATGCCTGCTTCAGCCTGCCCCTTGGGAATCGCCATGAAGGCACCGCGAAAGGTTTCCGACAGGTACGCGCCGAAGATGAAGCCCAGGGTGCCGATACCGGCCGCCAGCGGGTTCAAGTCGACGTAGTCGTCATAGCCGAGCATCGGCGCTACGCGGTTGAGCAGGTCCTGGCCACCGTAGAAAATCAGCAGGATCAGCACCAGGTCGGGAATACCGCGAATGACCGTGGCATACAGGTCACCCAGCCACGCCAGCCAACGCACCGGAGAGAGGCGCAACGCAACGCCGATCAACCCCAGAACGATGGCCAGGGCCATGGACGACAAGGCGAGCTCAAGCGTCAACCATGCGCCATCGAGGATGACAGCCCCGTAGCCTTTCAACATGATTCAGGTCCTCGAAAGTGGGATGAAAAAATGGCGCAAACCGCAGAGATCCTGTTGCTTGCGCCATTTCGCACGAGTGGCGGGACGTCGTTACTTGCCGTAGATGTCGAAAGCGAAGTATTTGTCCTGGATTTGCTTGTACTTGCCGTTCTCGCGGATGGCGGTGATCGCGCCATTGATCTTGTCTTTCAGGGCATCGCCCTTGCGAACCGCGATACCGATACCGTCGCCGAAATATTTCTCGTCGGTAAAGGCCGGACCTACAAATGCGAAGCCCTTGCCAGCATCGGTCTTGAGGAAGCCGTCATCCAACAGCGTAGCGTCTGCCACGGTGCCGTCGAGGCGGCCGGCAGACACATCCAGGTAGATCTCGTTCTGCGAACCGTATGGTTTGATCTCGGCACCCAGCGGGGCCAGGACTTCACGGGCGAAACGCTCGTGGATCGAACCACGCTGCACGCCGATGTTCTTGCCCTTGAGCTCGGCCAGGCCGTCGCTGACCTGGGTACCGGCCTTCATCACCAGACGGGCCGGGGTGTTGTAGTACTTGTTGGTGAAATCAACCGACTTCTTGCGATCTTCGGTGATCGACATGGACGACAGGATCGCGTCGATCTTGCGGACCTTGAGCGCCGGGATCAGGCCGTCGAACTCTTGCTCGACCCACACGCACTTGACCTTCATCTCTTCGCACAGCGCATTGCCGATGTCGTAGTCGAAACCGACGATGCTGCCATCCGGAGCTTTCGAGGCGAACGGAGGGTAAGCCGCCTCGATACCAATCTTCAGGGGCTTCTCATCGGCGAATGTCGGCAGCGACAGCACGGACAGTGCCAGGGCGCCAAGCAGCACAAGTTTCTTCATCTTGGGACTCCATCGGTAAAGGGCAAAAACGGCAGAGTGAGCAACAGCCCAATATGCGAATGAGTGAAACGAACGTTGGTACTGCGTCCTAGGAAGCTCACGGTTAATTCAACGCAAGCCACGACGAGCGAGTGATCGGCATTCTAACGACAGGCCCGAAGCCGATATTTCTTCAATGCGACAACAAATTACAGAAGCACCGAGAAAGCTGCCCGAACGCATTGACAGCCCCGCAAAATCATGCAAGAGCAAAAGAAGGGAAACCGATCCATGCTGCAAATAGCGGGCCCATTATTCGCAAACCCTTCTAATCCGGCAAGCACAGCGTGTCGGCTTATTTTGAGAGAGACCTGGAGCGGCCCTGTAACGGGGCTTGGCGTTTCACATCGCCCCGTTGCGGCGCCTTTGGTTACACATTTCGAAACACCGGTAACGTTCAGACACCTCCTACTTTAAACGCCGATATTTATTCATCCGCCGAATCTGTGGTGAGAACGCTTGCTCCCGCTGGGGGGGTAGGAGCAGCCGAAGGCTGCGATCTTTTGACCTTGATCTTGATCTTTCGCTTGCGACTCAAGTGCCTGGGGGAAGATCGCAGCCTCGTTGCACTCGACAGCTCCTACATAGCGCCTACATTGCGCCTACAAGGTACAGTCGAGCGGGAGCAAGCTTCCTAGTCACAAAGGTGCATGCCACTCAGCACATAAAAAAACCCCACTCGGCAAATGCCGGGCGGGGCTTTTCAGTGCTACACGCTACTGTCAGGCAACGTTCATGGTCTTGTGCGTCTCGATCAGATGCGCCACCACGCCCGGGTCGGCCAGGGTGGAGATATCACCCAACCCATCGTACTCCGCCGTGGCGATCTTGCGCAGGATGCGGCGCATGATCTTGCCGGAGCGGGTTTTCGGCAGCCCCGGCGCCCACTGGATCACATCCGGCGAAGCAATCGGACCGATTTCCTTGCGCACCCAGTTCTTCAGTTCCAGGCGCAGGGCCTCGCTGGTTTCTTCGCCGGCATTGAGGGTGACATAGACATAGATGCCCTGCCCCTTGATGTCATGCGGCACACCGACCACCGCCGCTTCGGCGACTTTCGGGTGGGCGACCATGGCGCTCTCGATCTCGGCCGTGCCCATGCGGTGGCCGGACACGTTGAGCACGTCATCCACCCGACCGGTGATCCAGTAATAGCCATCCTCGTCGCGACGCGCACCGTCACCGGTGAAGTACATACCACTGAACGTCTTGAAGTAGGTGTCGACAAAACGGTCATGGTCGCCGTACAGCGTACGCGCCTGGCCTGGCCATGAATCGAGGATCACCAGGTTGCCCTCGGCAGCGCCTTCGATCAGGTTGCCGAGGTTGTCCACCAACGCCGGCACCACACCGAAGAACGGACGCGTGGCCGAACCTGGCTTCAATGCCGTAGCGCCTGGCAATGGGCTGATCAGCACGCCACCGGTTTCGGTCTGCCACCAGGTGTCGACGATCGGGCAACGCTCCTTGCCGACGTTCTTGTAGTACCAGTCCCAGGCTTCCGGGTTGATCGGCTCGCCCACCGAACCCAACAGGCGCAGGCTGCTGCCATCAGCGCCTTCGACAGCGGCGGTGCCCGAGGCCATCATCGCGCGGATGGCGGTCGGCGCGGTGTAGAGAATGCTGACCTTGTGCTTGTCGATGACCTTGGCCACCCGGGTGATATCCGGGTAGTTCGGCACGCCTTCGAACAGCAGCGTGGTCGCACCATTGGCCAGCGGGCCGTAGACGATATAGCTGTGGCCGGTGACCCAACCCACGTCAGCGGTGCACCAGTAGACCTCGCCCGGCTTGTAGTCGAACACCCGCTCATGGGTCAGCGCCGCGTACAGCAAGTAGCCAGCCGTGGTGTGCTGCACGCCCTTGGGCTTGCCAGTGGAACCGGAGGTATAGAGGATGAACAGCGCTTCCTCGGCGCCCATTTCCTTCGGCGCGCAAACGGTGCCAGCCACCTTCATCAGGTCTTCGTACCAGATGTCGCGGTGCTGGTTCCACTTGATGCCGCCACCGGTGCGCTTGCACACGATAACCTTCTGGATGCTGCTGGTTTCCGGGTTGGTCAGCGCGTCATCGACGTTGGCCTTGAGCGGGATCTTTTTGCCGGCGCGAACGCCTTCGTCGGCAGTGATCACCACTTTGGACTTGCAGTCGATGATCCGCCCGGCCAGTGCCTCAGGCGAGAAACCGCCGAACACCACCGAGTGAACCGCACCGATCCGGGCACAGGCCAGCATCGCGACCACGGCCTCAGGGATCATCGGCATGTAGATGGTCACCACGTCGCCGCGGTGCACGTCCTGGCCGCGCAGGGCGTTGGCGAACTTGCAGACTTCTTCATGCAGCTCGCGATAGGTGATGTTGCGGCTCTCGGCAGGGTCATCGCCCTCCCAGATAATCGCAATTTGATCGCCGCGCTCGGCCAGGTGACGGTCGAGGCAGTTGTAGGAAACGTTCAAGGTGCCGTCGGCGAACCACTTGATATCGACATGGTGATCGTCGAAGGAAGTCTGCTTCACCGTGGTGAAAGGCTTGATCCAATCGAGGCGCTTGGCCTGCTCGCGCCAGAAGCCGTCCGGGTTGACGACCGACTGCTGGTACATGGCCTTGTAGGTCGCCTCGTCAGTCAGCGTATTGACCGCAACCTCGGGACGAACGGGATACACAGAAGCCGCACTCATCTTTCTTACCTCGGTGAATAGTTGTTTTTGTATGGTCCCGTTGTAGCCCGGGGCGGGCCTATAGAACCATTCGACGATGGTAGTAACAAGGCCCTACAAAATGTCGGTACTAACGTGCAGGCCCTGCCTGCCAGCATGTTCCTGCGTCAGAGCCAAACCTGTGGGAGCCGAGCTTGCTCGCGATGGCGGTATGTCAGTCAGTATCAATGCTTGATGTAACAGCCAGCCACCGCTTCCTACGACGATTATTACCAGATCAACCAACAGTGTTTATCAAAACCGAGCCTGTTTACCCTCACCCTCACCTCCTAAAATCCACCTCGCCAACCGGCAAACACGATTAGCGCAACACAGCCCCCACGAAGGCCGTTAATCAAACTTCCAAAATCAGCTCTACACGCAACCCCAAAAAGGTTGCGTGCCCCCTCTCGACTTCAAGAAAGGTGAATTAGATGAAAGTTTTATGGGTCCTGGTCCTCGGCAGCCTTTGCGCCACCGCGATGGCAGACGAGGCCCCGGCCGATGTCGCACAGCAAAAACCGACCATTGAGGAGTACACCTACTCCACCCACTTGGACATCGCCAAAGTCATCTCCATGAGCGAGATCCCGAACGTCTGCGAAGTGGTCCCGGCGAAGATGGAATACGACGATTCCAAGGGCCAGCGCCACATCCTGCGCTACAGCGTCATGGGCAACGGCTGCTCCAACGGCTGATTGACTTGATAACGGAATTTGGAGCAACCACCATGAAAACCCAACTGATCCTGGCCCTGACCCTGTCCGTGCTGGCCACCAACACCTTCGCCGCCGACGGATTTGATCGCACCGCTAGCGCAGTCGCTGAAGACGGTTACGACCACACCGACTCCGCCACCGTCACGCAAGACGGCTACGACCGCACCGGTTCTGCTACCTTTGCCGCCGATGGCTACGATCGCACCCGCTCAGCCCGCATCGTTTGATCATTACTGACATTTTCCAGCACCCGGTTTCGACCGGGCCTGGTTGTGTCTATAACTGCCGAAAACCCTCCGCAAACACAACATGTAGTGTAAACATGCAGAAAATGCTCGTTTTTTGATCAAAAAAAATCGAGATCCGACCCATACAAAAAAAATCTTCAGCGGCCAAAGCCTTGTAAACCCTCGCTCCCACGCGGATATGCCGCCCACTCGCCCTTCTGTGAGCCATTTCGCCGCAGCACGTAGGCAAAAAAGTCCTTATAATGCCGCCTTAAACGGGCCTGCAATATCCCCTTACAGGGGGTCACGCCAACCTGGAGCCCACGCAGAGGCCAATCGCCTCCTCGCGTTCACAGCCGCTCTGGAATGACCCGTACATTTTTCTGTTTATTGCCTGCGTCAGCTGCTGCAACAAACGATTTTTCCAAGATCCACCGCGGCCAGTAGGCCTTTATCGGGCATCTGGCCCTCACGCAGGAGACGACACGTCATGCTGAGCTGGGACGAATTCGACAAAGAAGACGGCGAAGTTGCTGTAAAAGGCGCCAACGCCGGCCACGCTTCTGAAGCCAACATGGACCGCCTCGACAGCGCCGGCGGTGCCGCCGCCCTCGAAGCACGGGCCGTGACGGCCAGCGACTCGGCCGCGATCATTCGCGCCAAGGCCGCCCTCGACAAACTCGACGTTGCCGAAGGCCTCGCCGAACTCGAAGGCGCCTCCGCCCGTGTCGCCGTCGATGAAAAGCGCATGATCAACTGCCGCGCCGACCTCAACCAGCTCGTGCCATTCAAATACGACTGGGCCTGGCAGAAGTACCTGGACGGCTGCGCAAACCACTGGATGCCGCAAGAAGTCAACATGACCGCCGACATCGCCCTCTGGAAAACCCCGGAAGGCCTGACCGACGACGAGCGCCGCATCGTGATGCGCAACCTGGGCTTCTTCTCCACCGCCGACTCCCTGGTTGCCAACAACCTGGTCCTGGCCGTGTACCGCCTGATCACCAACCCGGAATGCCGCCAGTACATCCTGCGCCAGGCGTTCGAAGAGGCGATCCACACCCACGCCTACCAGTACTGCATCGAATCGCTGGCCATGGATGAAGGCGAGATCTTCAACATGTACCACGAGATCCCATCGGTCGCGAAAAAAGCCGCTTGGGGCCTGAAATACACCCGTTCGATCTCCGATCCGAAGTTCGAAACCGGCACCCCGGAGACCGACAAAGAGCTGCTGCGCAACCTGATCGCTTACTACTGCGTCCTGGAAGGCATCTTCTTCTACTGCGGCTTCACCCAGATCCTTTCCATGGGCCGCCGCAACAAAATGACCGGCGTCGCCGAGCAGTTCCAGTACATCCTGCGCGACGAATCCATGCACCTGAACTTCGGCATCGACGTGATCAACCAGATCAAAATCGAAAACCCACACCTGTGGGATGCCGAGATGAAGGAAGAAGCGACCCAGATGATCCTGCAAGGGACCCAACTGGAAATCGAATACGCCCGCGACACCATGCCTCGCGGCGTGTTGGGCATGAACGCGGCGATGATGGAGGACTACCTCAAGTTCATCGCTAACCGTCGCTTGTCGCAGATTGGGTTGAAGGAAGAGTACCCAGGGACGACTAACCCGTTCCCTTGGATGAGCGAGATCATGGACTTGAAGAAAGAGAAGAACTTCTTTGAGACGCGCGTGATTGAGTATCAGACGGGTGGGGCTTTGAGCTGGGATTGATTCGAAAGAAAAATCCTAGGCTCCACGCGTAACTAAAAACCCCGTGAAAACGGGGTTTTTTGTATTCAACGGAACCAAAGCCGCGTTTAACTTCAGGACAGGCACGCCACCTCTGCCCTACGAAAAACTCAGAATCTTTCCGCATTGACGCCGTATCGCCTCGTTACTTATCTTAGTCGCAGGTGCCTAAGAAACGCCCAACGTAGTAGCTAACCGCCGAACATAGAACCGCGTACTGTCTAAGGACATTTGCAACTCTGTGTGGAGAAATAGCTAGTTGGGATTTTTCTTACATCCTCTACGTCGGGCTCGCGCCGCTATGTCACATGTTGCATGACGATGTCGTCGATGATCACCCTGCGTCGTTCACCCGTGTTCTCTTTCATCGAAACTCTATTGGTTGTTTCGGCAATATATTGCCGGTTAGCTGGAAGGCCAGGCTATAACCGGCATTATGATACCGATTACTTCAGGCTGGAACCGTAAAAGGGGCCGCAGCCAGCGGGGATAAATCCCCTCGTCACGGGTGAGTGGCAGGCTTGATGACTGGGTTGTTTTTGGGAATCGCGAGCAGCTCACCCCCCTCCCTACCACCCTTCCCCCATTTATGAGAAACCGCCTTGCGCTCTTCGCTATAACCTTAGGAGCAACTGCGAATTAGACTTGCTGGAGTTAAATCCGCGTTTTGATTCAAGGAAGACAACATGCAAGAAATTTTCAGCATCAACTGGTTGCTTTGGCTATCGACCATGGTGCCGCTGACCCTGAGTGCAGGCCCTGGCAACTTGATGGTGGCGACGTCGGGTGCGCAAAGCGGTGTGCGTCGTTCGGTGCGGTTTATCGTCGGGCTCGACATGACCTACTTCCTGATCGCCGTACTGGTCGGCTTAGGCCTTTATCACACGCTGACTAACAATCCGACGCTGGTATGGGCGCTGCAAGTGGTGGGCAGTTTCTACATCTTGTGGCTCGGTGTGCGCATGCTGCGTCGTCCACTGAAGGCGCCCACCGACAAGGCCATGCACCTGCAATTTCGGGACGGCATTGTTGTACAACTGGGCAACGTGCAAGGAATCGTGATGTTGCTGGTGATGTTTTCCACGTTCATGCCTTCCGGCGAGACCAGCAGCACTGTCGTGTTGATCCTCAGTGCGGCGCTGATTTCGCTGAACTTCTTCTCGCACGTCATCTGGGTGTCGATGGGGTCGACCGTACAGAAACTGATCCAATCGCGCCCCAAATGGCTGATGTTTCAGAACGCTGCGTTCGGCCTGATGCTGATAGCGGTTGCTGTATGGATTTTCCTGCGCATCGGCCCGCTTTAAGGAGGCTCCCATGACCCAGACCCACGGAATTGTCTTCGCCGCCCCCGGCACACCCGACGTCATGGAATTGCGCAAATACCCGCTGCGTACTGCCGGCCCTGAAGAAATCACTGTGGCCATCGAGGCCGCCGGCGTGAATTTCATCGACCTGCACCGGCGCTCCGGCGCGCTGGACGATGGCTCAGCCTTCCCCAGGGGCTTGGGCATGGAAGGTGCGGGGCGTGTCGTCGAATGTGGATCGCAGGTGGAAAGCTTGGCCATTGGTGATCGAGTGGCCTTCGTCGACAGCTCGACCGGCAGCTACGCCGGTCACGCGGTCGTTCGCGCTTCGCGGGCGATACGCCTGCCCGATGACGTGCCGAGCGAAGTCGCGGCAGGCGTCGTATTCAAAGGGCTGACGGCCGAATATCTGACGCATCGCTGCGTGCCGCTGGCGCCTGGTGACTTTGTGGTATGGCACGCGGCGGCGGGCGGCGTGGGCAGCATTGCCACAAGCTGGCTGGTCGCTCGCGGGGTGCGCGTGATAGGTCTCGCTTCGACCGAAGCCAAACGCCGCCAGGTTCTGGATGCGGGGTGCATCGCGGCCCTCGACGCCGAAGCGCCAGATACACTTGGATTGATCCGTGAATTGACTGGTGGCAAAGGCGCCCATGTCGTGTTCGACTCCATCGGCAAAGATACCGTAGAGCTGTCATTGGCGAGTTTGCGCCCGCGCGGCCACCTCGTGTTGTTTGGCAATGCTTCGGGCGACGTGACGGATTTCAACCTGTCCCGCCTCGGGCAAATGGGCTCGCTGCATGTGACGCGGCCGTCGTTGAAGCATTACATCGGCGACAACGCTGAATTGACCCGCGCGGCCGCGCGGGTGCTGCAAGCGGTGTCCAGCGGCGCGATTCGTTTGCCGCGAATAACGCACTTTCCCCTCGTGCTGGCTGCCCAGACCCACTGCGTCATGCAATACCGCCAAACCCAGGGTTCATTGATTCTGGTGCCATGACCTGGCGGTAAGACGGCCGTCAGTGCAGGCGACCGCTTTGCCGTGAAACAGCTCCGTCAGATACTCCACCACTCGATCAACGCGGCTCACACCCTGGGTCGCCTGATTGCGCAGCAACCAGATTTCCGAGCTACGCGCAGGGCGATTGGCCAATACCTGGCACAGACCGGACTGATGTCCGACATAGACGGGTAACGCGGCAATCCCCAGATTGGCCTCGACGGCCTTGAGCTGCGCATTCAGGTTTGAAACGCGCATCCACAGCCTCTGGTCTCCGGCCATTTCGTTCAACCATTGGGCGAGCGGCATATACGACATTTCTTCGGTCCAGCCGATCAGGCTGTGGTGCTTGAGGTCGGCGGGTTCGGCCGGCAGACCGTTGGCATCGGCATAAGCCTGGGAGCAGAAAAGCCCCTGCATCAGTGTCCCGACCCGACGCATGGTGAAGTTACCGTTCTCCGGTCTGCGCAAGCGGATAATGATATCGCTGTGGCTCTGTGTGAGTTTCGACGACACCGCCGAATTAATGAAGTCGAAGCTGATCTCGGGGTGCTGATCATGAAATGCCGCGAGTTGCGGAATGATCAAGTGCGTGCCCATGAGTTCCGGACAATCAATGCGCACCTGTCCCGCCATCCGATCACCCGGTTGCGACATCTGCCGCTCGATCAGTTTGAAACGCTCCTCCGTTTCCAGTGCCAATGGCAACAATGCCCTTCCCGCTTCAGTCAGGAAGTAGCCGTTAGTCTTCTTCGAAAACAATACCGTACCGAGCGATTCCTCAAGCGCCGCGATCTTGCGCGACACCGTCGAGGCCGAAACCTTGAGCGAGATTCCGGCCTCGGTCACGTTGTTCGATTTAGCGACGAAGATAAAAACCTTCAGATCATCCCAATCCATGTCGATGACATACCCAAAAATGGAAAGTCAATCCCCACCTATTTCTATTCGAAATATCCAGAGGCCACGTTACAGTTTTTGCATGGAGCAAAACCCTAGAGGAAACATGGATGATACGTAACTCAATGCGCGCCCTTCCAGGGTTCATGCAGCCGTTTCTGAGTTGGCTGACAGCCAAGCCTCTGCCCGAAGATCTCGATAAAGTCCGTCCTCTGAAGCCGTTCCACCATATCGTTGTGTCGGCGGGATTAATAGCCGGCGGCGCGCTCTTGGCCGGTATCGGTTATTCGCAGGCCAGCATTGCGCTGTGGCTGCTGGGCTTTGTCCTGGCCACCGGTGGCATCAAGCAGATGCAAGTGATGATCTGCCACAACTGCGCCCATGACATGGTCTTCGAATCGCGCGAGACCAATATGACCGTCGGCCGGATCATTTCCGGCGTCCTGATGCTCAAACCCTTCGATATCTACAAGAGCGAACACGCTCTGCATCACAGTTCGAAAACGCTGCTGACCGATGACGATGACACCCTCTCCTACCTGCAAAGTGTGGTGGGGTTAAAACCGTCCGACAGCATCGCCACCCTGTGGACCAAACTGGTCTCGACCGCGCTGTCGCCACTGGCCGTGCTGCGCTCGTGCTGGGGCCGATTGAAAGGCACCGCCACGGCTGCAAACCGCCGAGTTGCAGGATTGACGCTGGTCTTCTGGGCGGGCCTTGCGCTGCTGTCGGCAGCCTTGGGGCATTTCGATCTGTTCATCGTGGCGTGGGTGATTCCGATCTTCGCCGGCTACCACATCAGCACCACATTTCGCCTGGCGGCCGAGCACACCTGGCCCAGCGTGGACGTGCTGGAACGACGCGGCATCGACTTCATTTGCGAGAGCACCACCGGCGTATTTATCGGCGAAGAACTGCGCATACCCGAAGGTGCGGGAACTGTTCGACGCTTCGCCCATATCAGCGTCTGGCTGATCAAGATGCTGGCGTTCCACTTGTTTGTCCGGATGTTTGTGATGGTCGGCGATACACCGTGCCACGACTTTCATCATCGGCGCCCACGATCCAAAGACTGGCCGAACTACATTACTGCCCGCGAACGCGACAGGATCGAAGGTTCCAAACCCTTTCCCACGAACTACGCCGACAACTGGGGCTACATCAACTCGGTGACCACCAACTTTCGCAACTTTCAGCGGGCGCTCCCGTACTACGCAACCAGGACAGCCACTTAAAAGGGATTTAACGATGACTTTCAGCAAAACCGCTCTGCTCACCACCGCACCTTCGGACTCCCATAGCTGGAATCTGGTGTTCATGGAGTTCCTGCTCACCGACATTGGCTACAACGTCGAGAACCTGGGACCGAACACGCCCATGGATGAGGTGATCGCGCGGCTCAACCGCCACGCCAGCGCCATGGTTGTCGTCAGCACGGTCAATGGCCATGGCTACATCGAAGGCGCTGAACTCGCGCGGCGTATTCGTAGCGAAACCAAACACACCGACGGGGTGTATATCGGCGGCAAGATCTGCACCGAAAACGATCCCCAGACCATTGCCCGACATAGCGACACACTGCGCGCCGCAGGTTTCGATGAGGTGTTCGACGACAGCGTGGCCAACAGCTTCGATGCCTTTCAGGAACTGGTGTCTGCCCAGTTGTATCCAGAACATTACGTGGAGAAACGGGTCGCTCGCTGACCCGTAGCCCCTACCGATTCGCAGACAAAGGCAGATCAGGATGATCGATTTCAACACCCATGTTCTTGAACGCTTCAACGCGCATGGCCCGGTGCTCCAGCCGCGAATGGGCTTCAGTGACCCAGCCAGGATGCAAGCCGGTCTGGAAGCCACCGCAGCGAGCCGGGCGAATACAGTGTGCACCATCACGCTTGATGCGTTCACCCGAGTAAACAATCTTGAGGCCGCGCAACGGGCCATCGACAGCGAATCGATGCTCAACGGTTATCCGATCGTCAACCATCCGCTGGCGCAGACCCGTGCCATGATCGATCAGATTGATGCGCACTACCGCCTGCCGGTGCAGGTTCGTCATGGTTCACCCGACCCGTTGCACATTTTCAAGCGCATGGTCGAAGTCGGTCTGCCCACCACCGAGGGCGGGCCGATTTCCTATTGCCTGCCGTACAGTCGCACGCCGTTGCGCGAGGCGTTCGGTCACTGGGAGAAAGCCTGTCAGGTGCTGTCCAGCGGCGTCGACAACAGTCACATCGAAAGCTTCGCCGGCTGCATGATGGGGCAGATGTGCGACCCAGTGATTCTGGTGGCGCTCAATATTCTTGAAGGGTTGTTCTTGCGCGCCCATGGCATCAAGACGCTGTCGTTCTCCTACGCTCAAGGCACCTCGCCGGTGCAGGATCGTGCGGCGGTGACGGCCCTCCAACAACTCGCGGCCGAATATTTTGCACCGGGCAGCTATCACTTTGTCGGTTATGTGTTCATGGGGTTCTTCCCGCGCTCGCTTGGCGGTTTTTGCCGAATCACTGGCGATGCGCTGGCCATGATCCGCGCCACGGGTGTGCAGCGCGTGATCATCAAGACACCGGTGGAATCAAGGCGCATTCCTCGGATAGAGGAAAATATCGCGGCGCTCGAGTACTGCGACTACTGCCTGAACACCGACGGCGTCTTACCACAGATTCCGTTCGACTCCCAGGAACACGGGCGCGTCCTGCGCGGCGCGAAACGCCTGATCGAAGGCGCGCTGGCCCACGACAGCAACTTGTCCGAAGCCCTGCTCGGCGCCTTCGACAGCAGTTTTCTTTCGATCCCCTACTGCCTGCACCCCGACAACAAACGCGGCGCCGGCACCGTACTGACGCCGGAAAACTATTACCACGGGTTCCAGGGCGAGCGGGTGGAAAATGCCTTCTCGTTTCTGGCGGCGCTGAGGCAGAACATCCGCACCTATGACTGCGTGCTTTGATGCTGGATCGAGGCCGTCATTACCAGGTTGAAGCGCTGTTGAAAATCAGCGCTATCGACAAGGCCACTATGCGAGCGTTCGACGAGACCTGCACGGCTGCGAACGGGGACTGCTTCAGCCCAGCGGGAGCAAGCCCCCCGCCACAGGTTGATATCAGGGCGCAGGTGGGTGGCAGGCTTGATGGCGGGGTTGGTTTTGGGAATCGCGAGCAGGCTCGCTCCCACAGGGGGTTTGTGGTGTGTTGAAACTTTGGGTGCAGCCCGCCGCGTCCTTCGGTATTAATACACTTCCTCTCATGGACCCGAGCCCCGATGAAATTCGACACCGCCTACTGCCTCAGCCTCGATGCCAAGCTTTCGATCTATGACGTTCGGGATCTGAATTTCGACGAGACCATGGCCTTCGATTCGGTCAAGGAGCGCTTTCAGTGCCCCAACGATGCCTGTCGGGCGGCGTTTGATGAGGACAATCGGCTGACGACGTTCAACGCCAAGAACGTCAATTACATCCGCACGCCACATTTCAAGAATCAGCCAACTACCCGGCATATCGAGGGCTGTCCTTACGTCAGTCCGAAAACGCCGGGGTTGGGTGCGCAGAGTGGCGAGGTGGAAACGGATGACGACCGTGAAGAGCATTTTCCATCGGAGCTGTTGCTGACTCGACGTCAGTACGTGCGTAAACCGTCCGATCTGCCGAAGGATGTTGAAACAGCGACTCGGCCTACGTCGCCCACCCTATCGTCCCACGGTGATGACGCTCATTCCGTCCAAGACTCGACACCCGACAAGACCAGCGTCTTCGCCCACCCGGTGGAGTGTTTTGTGTCGAACTTCGCGGACAAGGACCTGCTCAAGCGCAAGCTGTTGAAGATTGTCGAACACACGGCGCCCTATGGATCGTTCTTCAAGAAGATCGAGTATTTGCAGGACAACAAGGGCTTGATCTACTGGGGCAAGATCAAGGAGATCAAGGATTACACGCAAAGCTTTCGCATCGATTTCGAACCCAAGGTCTGGTTCAAACAACCGGACGAGGCGAAGAAGAAGCCTTACTCGGTCAACGTTTACCTGAGCAAGAAGCTGATCGATAACTACCGCAAGCGCAAAGCGTTCCTGGAAGAGATCAAGCATGCCGTCGACAGTGACGCGCCGTTGTATTGCTTCTTTTATGGCGTGACGCCGGAGTTCAAGCAGGTGCCGAGCAAGAAGAACCCCGAAGAAACGTTCGGGGTGTTCAGTGCCAATATCGAGAACTTGGATCACTTTATTATTCGGGAGGCCCCGGGATTGGCCGATAAGTGACTTCGCCTCAGGCTAGCTGTAGCGCTATCGAGCAACACCATGCAGCGATTTATTTTATAGCTATGCCCAGCATCACACTGACCAACAATCCAATATAGACCCAAGCGTGAAGCCCATCCGGTATCCGTCCGATCCATGGCGTTGCCAGACGAATCCCCACTAACGCGCCGAGTGTCAGCACAGCGAAGGCCATCAAGTCGACGTAACCGACAAACCACGGCCCCAAATCAAATTCGGTAAACCCGGCCATGGCCATGTAAGTCAACGTCCCGGCCACCGCAACCGGCAAACTCAGCGGGTTAGCCATGGACGTTGCGCGCGACATATTCAGCCCGCAACGGCGCAACAATGGCACCGTCATGACACTTCCACCCACGCCCAGAAAAGTGGCGATGGCGCCGATGCTGATGCCGCCTGCTGATACCTCTGCCCTGCCCAATCGCCGTGGGATTACAGCGTCAGACTGTGTCAGAAAACCGCGTCTGAACAAGCAGTCCAGAATGGCTACGCCCAGATAAACGATGAAGGCATAGCGAATGACTTCGCTACTCGCCCACATCGCGGCAACAGCTCCGACGATAGCGCCCAGGCCGATGAAGCCGCCCAACGGCCACAGGTAGTGGCGAATGAGGTTACCGGCGCGGTGATGCTTGGCGGTGGCGATCAGCGCGTTGACGATCATCACGCAGGTCGAGGTGGCCACGGCGATGTGCATCGCCGATTGGCCGATAGGGTCGTCAGCGCCGTGGCTGGCGGTGAGCATGCGGTATAGCAAGGGCACCACGACGAATCCGCCGCCGAAGCCGAACAACACGGCGGTGACGCCAGTCATGCAGCCGAAAAGTGCCAGCAAGAGGTAGAACATCGCGCAGCATCCGTTAATTGAGAGAGGCCGACGATAGAGCGATGGGGCTTGGCCTGCTTCAGCAAGTAAGCCAATAATGTTTGCGTTTACGCCAATCGTTGGATACCGCTCGATGCGCAATGTTTCGATTGACCTGCTGGACGACACGCCACGGCCAGTGGTGGCTATCGGCACGGATTACCCCGACGGTCATCGGTTGCCGCGCCATACCCACCGGCGTGCGCAGTTGCTCTACGGCGCCACCGGAGTCATGCAGGTCAGCACCGCGGACGGCAATTGGGTGGTGCCGCCGCAACGGGCGGTGTGGATCCCGCCTGGGGTTGCCCATGAGGTGCTGATGCTGGGCGTCAGCACGCGAAGTTTGTATATCGAACCGGCCGCCGTAACGGCCATGGACACCCGTTGCCAGGTCATCAGCGTGTCGCCCCTGATGCGCCAGTTGCTGATGGAAGCCGTGGAACTTGCACCGGATTACGACGAGGCTGGGCGCGATTGTGCGCTGATCGATCTGCTGCTGCACGAGCTGCTGCGCAGCGCCCATCTGCCCCTGCACCTTCCACTGCCCCAAGACCCGCGCCTGCTCGGTCTGTGCCAGGCATTTCTGAAACGCCCAGACGCCCATGCCTCGCCCGTGCAATGGGCGGCGCAGTTACCTGTCAGCTTGCGCTCATTCAATCGCCTGTTCAGTCGGCAAACCACGCTGAGTTTCAGCCAGTGGCGGCAGCAGGCGTGTGTCATGGCGGCGTTGGCCCGTCTGGCCGAAGGGGATTCGGTGACGCGCATAGCCCTGGATCTGGGCTACGACAGCCCCGCGGCATTCTCCACGATGTTTCGTCGCGTACTGGGTCACGCCCCGAGCGCCTGGCTGGAGAAGACCGCCGGTCATTGATCAAAAAATGAGATTGATCGGGATTCAAAACAACTGTACAAAAACACAGTATTTTTAAATCCAACAGCTTTGGAGCACCCCATGGCCTCTCTCGCAATCAAAACCACCCTGGAACGCATCGCTGTCTATCAATTCACCCCTGCTCACAGTGCACAGGCCCGAGCCATGCTGGGCTGGAGTGTCGAGGAACTGTCCCACCAATCCGGCGTTTCGGTCCAGGCCATCCGCCGCTTCGAGACCGGTGGCGAGTTGCTCGATGTCACTCGCCTGGCCCTGGCCTTTCGCCTGGAGGCCGAGGGCCTGGTGTTCTTCCCCGGCTTCGCACCAGGGCGGGGCATGAACATCAAGGGCGCGACACCGGACCCAATGGGGCGCTCCGACTACGCAATGATTGAATAACGCCAACCCTGTGAGTGCTAGGCGATACCGGCCTGATCCTGGTACGCCGAGGGCTCCACGTCTAGCCACCAGGCGCGGCCACGTTGCGGCTGCGTCAGGGTGAATGCTTCGCCCATTTGCGGCGTGGCAATGTGAACATTGCGTTCCCAGGCCAGGGCCAGGATGCGATCGAAAGGTTCATACCAGGCATGCATCGCCAGGTCGAACGTACCGTTGTGGATCGGCAGCAGCCAACGGCCCTTGAGATCGATATGAGCCTGCAGGGTCTGCTCTGGCTGCATGTGGACGTGGGGCCAATCGACGTCATAGGCACCGGTTTCCATCAGCGTCAGGTCAAAGGGGCCATATCGTTCGCCGATGCGTTTGAAACCGTCGAAGTAGCCAGTGTCGCCGCTGAAGAAAATTCGTGTGGCGCCATCAATCATCACCCATGAGGCCCACAAGGTGCTGTTGCTGTCGAACAGGCCGCGCCCGGAAAAATGCTGGGAAGGTGTCGCAACGAACTCGATACCGTCCACCTCGGTACCTTGCCACCAGTCCAACTGACGTACCTTGTTGGCGTCGACGCCCCATTTGATCAGGGTGTCGCCCACGCCAAGGGGGGCCAGGAAGTGGCGAGTCTTGGCCGCCAGCTTGAGGATGGCCTGACGATCGAGGTGGTCGTAATGATCGTGGGAAAGAATCACTGCTTCGATCGGCGGTAATTCCTCCAGGCTGATGGGCGGCTGATGAAAACGCTTAGGGCCGGCCCACTGCACAGGTGAGGCACGCTCGGAGAACACCGGGTCTGTCAGCCAGAATTTATCCCGCAGCTTGAGCAATAGAGTGGAATGGCCGAGACGGAATACGCTGTTGTTCGGCGCCGCCAGCAGCGCGGCGCGCGTCAGCGCTTGAACCTCGATGGCGCCCGAAGGCCGAGTGGTGCGCGGCTTGTGGAAGATCATGTTCCAGATGATGCGCAGGGTGGTGCCAAAGCCTTCCCGAGGGGTGAAGGCATGATTGCGATACTTGCCCTGTTCATGCCGGGATGCGTCCTGGGTGGACGGATTGTCGGTCGAAAGAGAGGGAATGGTCATGGTGCGATAACTCCAAGGGCGTCGGCGCAATTGCGCTTCGCCGTTGTGGGACGCTGGATGGCCGTTGCATGCACGCTCAGCCGCCGGACTAAAAACTACACCACTCGGTGTAGTTTCTAGATTGCATGAATCCCGGGAGCAAGTAAACTGCCGAGTGTAAGCTCTATCATCTCAACCGACGAATTGCCCATGACCGTACCGCAGCGCCTTACCGAGCGAAAACGCGAAGCCATCCTCCAGGCCGCGATTGCTGAATTCCGTAGCAGCGGTTTCGAGATCACCAGCATGGACAAGATCGCGGCGACTGCCGGCGTATCGAAGCGCACGGTGTATAACCATTTCCCGAGCAAGGAAGCGTTGTTTGCCGAAATTCTCAACCGGTTATGGAACAGCATTACCGCAGAACAGGACATGCCCTACAGCCCGCAAAAGCCGCTGCGGGAACAGCTTCAAACGTTGCTGCAAGCCAAACTGAACATGCTGGCGGACGAGAACTTTCTCGACTTGGCGCGCATCGCCATCGCCGCGACCATTCATTCCCCCGAGCGAGCCCAGGACATGGTGTCGCGCATGGGCCAGCGTGAAGAAGGCCTGACGGCCTGGATTCGCCAAGCCCAGGCCGATGGCCGGTTGAAACCCGGGGAGCCGGCATTTGCCGCCCAGCAAATGCATGGGCTGCTCAAGACGTTCGCCTTCTGGCCGCAGGTTTCGATGGGGCAACCCAGCCTGCCCCAGGATGAGCAGACTCGGGTGATCGAATCTGCCCTCGACATGTTCCTGAGCCGTTACCAAGTCTGAGGGTCAGCCCCACCGCAGATTGCGCCCCAACTCCTCGAACAAGGTCACCACCGAACGCAAGGCCCGGCAGTCCGGACGGGTCAGGAGCCACAGGGCCGTGTCATAACCCTCCAGCGGTTCGCCAAAGGGCATCAGGCCCTGGTGTTCCTCGACCAGAAAGTCCGGCAGCGCCGCCACCCCCAAGCCGGCTCGCACCAGTTCGGTGACCGAGAGCATGCTGTTGCAGCGATAGGCGGGCACCACGCCGGGTAGATGCTGGCGGCGCCAGGCTACCGTAGGGTGATCCGGGAGGAAATCGTCCGGTGCGATCCACGTCATGGCGGCCAGGTCATTCGCATCCACCGAGCGCAGATACGTGGTACTGGCACATACCCGGTAAGCCACATTGCCCAGATTTCGACCGACCAGATGTTCCGGCGGTGTACGGGTCAGACGCAATGCAATGTCGGCATCGCGGCGGCTCAGGTTGGCGAAGTCGTTCGAGGTGCTCAGCTCAAGGGCCAGCGCCGGATACGCAGGCATGAAGCGCGCCAGTGCAGGCAGCAACAAGGCTTGCAGGACCGAGTCACTGCACGTCAGGCGCACCGTCCCGCTGATGACCTCACCGCCCTGCTCCACACCCACCCGCGCCGCCTCCAACGCCTGTTCGGCGCGCTCGGCTTGTTCGGCCAGTGCCTGGGCCAGGCTCGTGGGCAAGTACCCGGAACGGTTTTTTTCAAACAAGGGCTGGCCCAGGGCCGCCTCCAGTCGACGTACCGAACGAAATACCGTGGACACGTCTACCTGCAGCAACCGAGCGGCCCGGGCCAGTGAGCCACCACGGACCAGTGCCAGGATCAGGGACAAGTCGGAATAGTCCAGACGATAGTGCGCTGCTGCATTGATCACTTGGATAAACGCCAATATTGATTGCGTGAACGCCAATCTATAGTGGCGACCAGGAATCAACAAGCGGCGAGTCTCTCATGGAAAAACAGCGTCCTTTACACATCGCCCTGGTCGGCGACCACGACCCACACATCACCGCTCACCGCGCGATCCCCGTCGCACTTGAACTGGCCGGTGGGCAAACCGGCCATGACATTCGCGTCCACTGGCTGGCAACGCCGCTGATCGCCGACAACGCTGTGCTAGAGGGCTTCGACGGTATCTGGTGCGTGCCGGGCAGTCCCTACCAAAACGAAACCGGCGCCTTGCAGGCGATTCGTTTTGCCCGCGAACAGCGTCGCCCTTTCCTAGGCACCTGCGGTGGTTTTCAACATGCCGTGCTGGAATACGCCCGCAACGTGAGGGGGTGGGTCGATGCCGCCCATGGCGAAAACGATCCCGAGGCTGAACGGGCGTTGCTGACGCCGCTGAGCTGTGCCTTGATCGAAACCATCGACAGTCTCCAGCTCGATGCGGACTCGTTGATTACCAAGGCTTATGGAACCCAGATGGTATTCGAGGGCTACCATTGCCGCTTCGGGGTCAACCCGGATTTTGAAAAGGACTTACTCAATCAGCGCCTGCACGCCGTGGCCCGGGACTCCGCCGGCGGCCTGCGCGCAGTGGAGCTGCAGGGCCATCCGTTCTTTGTCGCCACGCTGTTCCAACCTGAACGTGCCGCATTGGAAGGGCGCGTGCCGCCGCTGGTCAGCGCGTTTGTCAAAGCATGCGCCAGGACAACGCCATGAGCGCCCACTACTACGCCGTGATTTTCACCTCCCTGCGCACCGAGGGGGACCAAGGTTACACCGAAGCCGCCGAGCGCATGCTGGTCTTGGCTCGAGAGCAGCCGGGGTTTCTCGGCGTCGAATCGGCGCGCGGCGAAGATGGCTTGGGCATCACCGTGTCCTATTGGAACAGCGAAGCAGCGATCCTGGCCTGGAAGCAGCATCCCGAACACAGCGCGATCCGCGAGCGCGGCCGCTCCACCTGGTATGCCCATTGCCACACGAGGGTGTGCAAGGTCGAACGCGATTATGCGTTCCGCCGCCAAACCTGATGCCAGGATACAAAACCTGTGGAGGGCCGGCGGTTACCACAAATCCCCTGTGGGAGCTGAGCTGGCTCGCGATAGCGGTGGGTCAGCTTGCTGCGATGTTGAATGTGCCGCCGCCATCGCGGGCAAGCCTTGCTCCCACACTGAATCTCGCTCCCACAGGATCTCTGTTCAATTCAAGATTGAGGCTCAGCCTGCCACCAACTGCCGCACCGCCACGATTTCCGGCAGGTCGCTGCGGGCCATGTACACCCGCAAGGGTTCGCAGAGGTTGATCCGGTCGTCGATGTGCTGGTCCAGCAGCAACTGGATCCGCTCGCGTTTGAGGGCCATGGTGCCGTCCGCCACGGGAGCCCAGACAAATTCGCAGGTAGGGATGATGCCGTCGTCGGCCACGTCCATGCCGAAGGCGTCTTCGCTGAAACGTACGATGTATTGGCCGGTCTTGCGGTTCAGGCCAACAAAGCCCTTGAGCTGGTCGGCGGCCTGGCAGATGAATGTCGAAGTGGTGCGCATGGTAAACCTCACGGATGCGTCTCGCAGGACGTCTGATCAATGGTTTACACACAAGGCAAGTGAACGATGGTTTCAGGTTTCCCTCTGCCGGGGAAACTGGTGCGCCAAGGGTACTGCAAAGCATCCCGAAAATGCGTGGGAAAAATCTGCTTTACACATATTTATGTCGATATGACGATAGCGCCGCCTGCGTTCAGTTGCTAAAAGATAGCTCTTTGCAAAACCTACGAAAGGATCTCGAGCATGCCTGTCACCTTCATCCGCAGTGCGTTGATGCTGAGCCTGTTGCTCGGCTTCGGTCAGGCACAGGCCTCCGAGGCCCCGAGCCCCAAGGCTTTGGCGGCCCTCCAGGGGATTCCTCATCCCGCCGTGATCGCTCACCGCGGCGCCTCGTTCGACGCGCCGGAAGCAACCGCTGCCGCCTACAAGCTGGCCCGCGACCTGGGCGCCGACTACCTGGAACTGGACCTGCAACGCAGCAAGGACGGCGTGCTGTTCGTCCTGCATGACGACAGCTTGCTGCGCACCACGGATGTCGCGGTCAAATTCCCCGAGCGCAAGGACAGCACCGCCAACGAATTCACCATGGCGGAGCTCAAAACCCTCGATGCCGGCAGTTGGTTCAACACCGCTTACCCGGACCGCGCGCGGCCTTCGTTCGTGGGCTTGAAAATCCTGACCCTCGATGAAGTGATCAATATCGCCGAGGGCAACCCGCAGCAAAAACCCGGGCTGTACATCGAAACCAAGGAGCCGAAGCTGTTCCCCGATATCGAGCGCGACCTGAAGGACAAATTGCAGGACCGTGGTTGGCTGAGCCCGGCCGGGTCAAAACTGGCCAAGCGGGCCACGGGGGTCGGCCAGGGCAAGGGCAAAGTGGTCTTGCAGACCTTTGAAAAGAGCAGTCTCGAACTGCTGCACAAAGAGATGCCAAAGGTGCCGAAGATCCTGCTGTTGTGGGTGGGCGAAGGCAACATCGAGCCCAAGTCCAAGGTACCTTTTGCCCAGTCCGGCGAAACGGACAAGGCCGCCTATTACGCCAAGCAAGAACCCAAGGACAAGGCTGAATTCGAGCAGTGGGTCCAGTATGCCAAGGCCCACGGCGCCATCGGCACCGGTCCTTCGGCGATGTTGACCCACGGCGGCAGCCAGAGTTACGCGGACCTGGTGCAGCCATGGATGAACCAGTACACCCATGACCAAGGTTTGCTGGTACATGTCTACACCGCGGATGAACCTGTGGACTTCAAGAAAGTGATGGATGCCGGCGTCGATGGCATCTTCACCAACCGTGCCAGTGAACTGCTCAAGTACCTCCAGCGTCCCGAGACAGGCAGCGTGGTGCAACTATTGGAAAAGAACGGCTACTGAGTCGCAAGACAGTTGCCAGGCAACTTGCTTCAGGTTTTTTCGAATTAAGGGTGAATTAAGTTGCCACAGTTAATCTGAACCCACTTAAAACGACTCACCCTTAACGACACCAAGGAAAGATCTCATGAAAACGTTGACTGCCCTGTTTACCGCTGTTGCCTTGACCCTGACTGCTGGCCTGGCCCAGGCGGATGTTCGCGTCGATCAAATTTCTCAACTGGTCAAGGACGACAAGATCAAGTCCCTTGAATCGATGAACGAAGAAGCCCTGAAGTTGCACCCGGGCGCCACCATCACCGACACCGACCTGGATAACCACTTCAACGGCTATGAATATGAAGTCGAATTGAAAACAGCCGACGGCAAAGAGTTCGATGTTGATTTCGATGCCTCGACCGGCAAAGTCTTGAGCAACAAGCAAGACACTTGATCCATCAGTAAAAAAGAGCCGCGCAACCTTAGGGTTGCGCGGCTCTTTTGCATTTATCGATACCTGTCGCGAACGACCGTCAGGCACTCAACCTCGCCGTCACTTCATTCAACTGTCCCGACAAACCGTGCAAATCCCGACTGGCGGCTTCGGTGCGCTGCACATTGTCCAGGTTAGTGCTGGCAATGCAGGTGATTTCAGTCAGGTTGCGGGAAATGTCTTCGGCCACGGAAGTCTGCTCTTCGGCTGCGGTGGCGATCTGGCGGTTCATGTCACGAATCGCTTCGACAGCCTGGGTGATGCGTTCGAGCATCACACCGGCCTGGGTCACTTGCTCCACACTTTCTTCGCTGCGCGACTGCCCACTCTCAATGGCATGGGCCGCGTCCACCGCACCCGTTTGTACGGTCTGGATAATCTGGTTGATCTCGATGATCGACGAGGCCGTGCGTTGGGCCAGGCTGCGCACCTCATCGGCGACTACCGCGAAACCGCGCCCCGCCTCCCCGGCCCGCGCGGCTTCGATGGCAGCATTGAGGGCTAACAGGTTGGTCTGTTCGGCGATCCCGCGGATCACCTCCAACACCTTGCCGATGCGCCCGCTGTCGGTTTCCAACTGACGGATGACCTTGGCCGTGTTGGCGATCTCGCCGCGCATCCGGGTGATGGTGTGGATGGTCCCCTGCATGACCTTCCCGCCCTGCTGCGCCGATTGATCGGCATCATCGGCCGCCTGCGCGGCATCGACGGCATGGCGTGCCACTTCCTGGGCTGTGGCGGACATTTCGGTCATCGCCGTCGCCACCTGATCGGTGCGTTCGAATTGCTCGCTGGTGCCCTGGCCCATTAAGCGGGCAATGGCATTGAGCTCACCGCTGGCACCGTCCAGTTCCGTGGCACTGCGTTGCAGGCGGCTAAAGGTTTCGGCAAGGAAATCGCGCAACGTGTTGGCCGCTACCGCCAGATTGCCCAGCTCGTCCTGACGGTTGCTCGTCACACGCTCGGCGAAATGCCCATGGCTGAGTCGGGTCACGTAGTCGATCAGTTTACGGATCGGTTGAACCAGGTTGCGATTGACCAGCCACAGGCTGAACAACCCAATCAGCACGCCCGACACCAGCATGATCACGGTGCCCAGCATAATCGTGCGATCGGCGCCGGCGCTGATCAGCGTCGACTCCTCGATGCCCAGCTTGCGCAGCTCCACCACCAGCGCACTCATCTGTTCACTGGCAGCACGGTCCATGCCCTTTACCGCCGCATCGCCCGCCGCCGAATCGCCACCGGAGGCGACAAATGCGTCACGGCCTTTTTGGTAGGCCGCGCCCAACTGACGATGCTCATCGCGCAGGGCCACGATGCGGGTCTTGATTGGCGCCGGCACACCTTCATGCCCGCTCAATTGGCCAAGGATGTCTTGGACCTCACGCTGACGTTCCTCGAACTGCCTCCAGTATTTATCCAGGTCCGCCGTCTGCTTGCCGCGCAGCAGGACATTTTTCCATTCCTGCACCTGCACCTTGAACTGTAGGTTGGCCTCGTCAATCAACTGCGAGGCACGCAATGGTCCATCGATCAGGTTGCGATAGTTCTGGACACCATTGGAAAGGAAATGAAAGGACGCCAGAGCGATCAGCAACATCGCCAGCAGGCTGCCGCTCAACAGGGCAAGAATCTGGGCTCTAAGGGACTTCTGTAAAATCATAGGGAGCAATCTCTAAGCAAAAACAACGGAACGACGTCCCGACCTCCATGTCGCAACACACCGCATCGCAGGGAGGGGTACGCACATACCATCGGCCTGCCTGGGACATTCTTGAACCTTGGCGACTGCCGGTAGCGCCAGCTTGGCGGTGCGAATGGAACGGTCACAAAACCATCAAGAAAACTTGCGAAGATGGCGCTCAAGTGAGCCTGTAGGCGCGACGGGCACTTCCCGCCAGCGAGACGTCATGAACCACAGCATCGACCAAAGCCACCGTGATCCGGACCTGTTTGGCCTGCTTTACGGGTTTCGTTTCCGCCCCGGCGCACGCGGGCAGGAGATCGATTCGGCCCAGGCCTTACGGTGCCTGCAACACCCGCAAGACTCGGATGAGTTCCTCTGGCTGCACCTGAACCTGGCTCATGCCGCCTGCGAGCGCTGGATGAAAAGTCACCTGGCCCTGCCCCAGGAGTTTTTCGAAGCCTTGCACGAAGGCTCGCGCTCGACCCGCATCGAGCATGTCGACTCGGCGTTGCTGGCCGTGGTGAACGATGTCGTGTTCAACCTCAGCAACCTGGTGTCCTCGGATGTCTCCACATTATGGGTTTGCGTGCACAGTCGATTGATCGTCAGCGCGCGGCTGCAACCCCTGCACTCGGTCGACAAGCTGCGCTCGTCGGTGAAGGCCGGCGAATGCTTTCGCTCGCCAGTGGAGTTACTCGTGCACTTGCTACGCGATCAGGGCGAAGTGCTGACCCAGATCGTGCGCAAGACCAGCCTGAGTGTCGACCAGGTCGAGGATCAGTTGCTGTCCTCGCGGCTGTCCACCAACCGCGCCGAGCTGGGCAGCAACCGCCGGGTACTGGTGCGCCTGCAGCGCTTGCTGGCCCTGGAGCCGGGTTCATTGCTACGTCTGCTCAACCGTCCGCCGCAATGGTTGCAGAAAGAAGACGTCAAGGAACTGCGCAAATCCACCGAGGAGTTCGCCCTGATCATCAACGACCTCACCGCGTTGAGCGAACGGATCAAGCTGCTCCAGGAAGAAATCGCCGCCAACCTCAACGAACAGAGCAACCGCACCCTGTTCACCCTGACAGTGGTGACGGTATTGGCGTTGCCCATCAACATCATTGCCGGTTTCTTCGGCATGAACGTCGGCGGCGTACCGCTGGCCAGCGATCCCGAAGGCTTCTGGATCCTGGTGGCACTGGTGGCGACCTTCACGTTGATTGCCGGCCGCTGGGCATTTCGCAAGCGACGTGACTATTGAACATGACGTGTCTAGACAATCCCTTTTGTCGGCCCGACGGGATTTAAAAGTCTTTTTGTCATTTCTCCTGCTGTATCCTGCAAAGGCTTTGTAAAAGCGCGGATCTACCAGATCTATCCACAGACTTTGCGAGGAGCGCGATATGCATGAGATCCCTAATCTCCCCTTCCCTAGCCTGCACGACACTGAGCAGACGACCACGCTACAAGCCGGGGGGCAAGCAGACGTCCAGCAACCCGAGCCCAAAGAAGCCACTGAACGCCGCCAGGCCGACAGCGAAGACTGATTGACCCGCACCACCAGACCGTGTGGAAAGCGCTAAGATGCGTTTTCCACACTGCCTGAATCCCGAGCCCTCTATGACCAATGACACCCCTCCATTCAGCGAAGCCCAGGCCAGTGTGCTGATCGGCACTGCCGAGAAAATGGTCGAGATCTGGACCCGCCTTCCGGCCGAGAAACAAGCGGCCCTGCTGGCGCGCTTTGGCAGCGAAGAAAACGCCATCGCCGCACTGGTCACCACACACTTGGTCAGCGGTGAGAGCGACAGCTGAGCCACCATTGGGCAAATAGTTTTACTTTTCCCCGCCTTGACCCCGCGCTCGCCGTTATCATAAGCAGCCTATCTATCCTGCTGCTCCGCGGACCTCTTTCCCATGTCAGATTCCCAGCGCCCCCTGGCGGTCACGCTGCAAGTCGTTTCCATCGTCCTGTTCACCTTTATCGGCTACCTGAATATCGGCATTCCCCTGGCCGTGTTGCCCGGGTTCGTCCACGGCGAACTGGGCTTCGGCGCGGTGATCGCCGGGTTGGTGATTAGCGTGCAATACCTGGCCACCCTGCTCAGTCGTCCTTATGCAGGGCGGATCATCGATAACCTGGGGAGCAAGCGTGCGGTGATGTTCGGCCTCGCCGGCTGCGGGCTGAGCGGCGTGTTCATGCTGGTGTCTGCCTGGACAGCCCACCTGCCAACGTTCAGCCTGATCAGCCTGCTGATCGGTCGCCTGGTGCTCGGCAGCGCGGAAAGCCTGGTGGGCTCCGGTTCGATTGGCTGGGGCATCGGCCGGGTCGGCGCGGCGAATACCGCCAAGGTGATTTCCTGGAACGGTATCGCCAGTTACGGCGCGTTGGCGATTGGCGCACCGCTGGGGGTGTGGCTGGTCAATGCGCTGGGACTGTGGAGCATGGGCGTGAGCATTATCTTGCTCGG
Organism: Pseudomonas sp. RL_105y_Pfl2_101; assembly: GCF_963970585.1. NCBI lineage: Bacteria > Pseudomonadati > Pseudomonadota > Gammaproteobacteria > Pseudomonadales > Pseudomonadaceae > Pseudomonas > Pseudomonas sp. RL_105y_Pfl2_101. The sequence continues at coordinate 115,348 of NZ_CAXAPG010000006.1, read as the reverse complement.
TTTGCTGGGGTTGGCATTGGCCTGGCGCAAAACCGCCGCGCCCATCGTCATTGGCGAACGCCTGCCGTTCATGCACGTGCTGGGACGTGTGCTGCCACACGGCTGCGGCCTGGCCCTGGGCTCCATCGGGTTTGGCACCATCGCCACGTTCATCACCCTGTACTACGCCACCCAGCACTGGGACAACGCCGTGCTGTGCCTGAGCTTGTTCGGCGCCAGCTTCATCGGCGCGCGCCTGCTGTTCGGCAACCTGATCAACCGTCTGGGCGGCTTTCGCGTGGCGATTGCCTGCCTGTCGGTGGAAGCCCTGGGCCTGCTGCTGTTGTGGCTCGCTCCGGATGCCCATTGGGCCCTCGCGGGCGCGGCGTTGAGCGGTTTGGGCTTCTCCCTGGTGTTTCCGGCGCTGGGCGTGGAAGCGGTCAACCTGGTGCCGGCCTCCAGCCGCGGCGCGGCGGTGGGCGCTTATTCGCTGTTCATTGATTTGTCGCTGGGGATCACCGGACCGCTGGCCGGTGCGATTGCCGCGGGCTTCGGCTTTGCCTCGATCTTTCTGTTCGCCGCACTGGCGGCCTTGGGCGGGTTGGCATTGAGCGTCTACCTGTACCGACAGGCGCCGAGGCATCGCCAGGAACGGGAGAAAAGCTAGAAGTCCACCTTGCCGCGCCCGGCCTTGATCGAGCCGCGTTTGGTCTTGGATTCCAAGCGACGCTTTTTCGAACCCAGGGTCGGCTTGGTCGGGCGGCGCTTCTTTTCGACCTTGGTGGCGCTGAGGATCAGTTCAGTCAGGCGCTCCAGGGCATCGGCCCGGTTCTGTTCCTGCGTGCGGTATTGCTGGGCCTTGATGATCAATACACCGTCGCTGGTAATGCGACTGTCGCGCAGGGCCAGCAGCCGCTCCTTGTAGAACTCGGGCAGCGACGAGGCCGGAATGTCGAAACGCAAATGCACGGCGCTGGAGACCTTGTTGACGTTCTGCCCCCCTGCCCCCTGGGCGCGAATGGCCGTCAGCTCGATCTCGGCGTCCGGGATGTGCACGGTGTTGGAAATCGCCAGCATGGAAAGTGTCCGGTATCAGGACCCACAGGATAACCGAAACCGCTGGAATGAGGCTTGTGAGAGCCCGACCTATGGAGCTGGTCTGTGGAACTGGTCTGTGGGAGCACGGCTTGCCCGCGATGAACGACAATGCGGTCTATCGACAAATCGCGGTGACTGCATCGCGGGCAAGCCGTGCTCCCACAGACCTTGCTTCCACAGGATTTGTGCCTGGCTTGAAACGACAAACCCGGCACTTGGCCGGGTTTGTTGTATTTCAGGCTTGCTTACTTGGCAGCAGCCGCCACAGCCAGTTCATGCCGGGCACTGCGCTTGTTCTTGATCACGTAGCACGTCCACATGAACACCACCCACACCGGAATCGCATAGACCGATATCTGGATGCCGGGAATCAACAACATCACGCCCAGGATGAACACCACGAACGCCAGGCAGATGTAGTTGCCGTACGGGTACCACAGCGCCTTGAACAGCGGCGTCTGGCGGGTCTGGTTCATGTGCTGGCGGAACTTGAAGTGCGAGTAGCTGATCATCGCCCAGTTGATCACCAGGGTCGCGACCACCAGCGACATCAGCAACTCCAGCGCATGCTGCGGGACCAGGTAGTTCAACAGCACCGCCACCAGTGTGACCGCCGCCGAGGCGAGGATCGAACGCACCGGCACGCCGCGTTTGTCGATCTTGGACAAGGCCTTAGGCGCATCGCCCTGCTCGGCCATGCCCAGCAACATACGGCTGTTGCAGTAGGTGCCGCTGTTGTACACCGACAGCGCGGCGGTGAGCACCACGAAGTTGAGGATATGCGCCGCGGTGTTGCTGCCCAGCATCGAGAACACCTGCACGAACGGGCTGCCGCTGTAGGCATCGCCGGAAGCGTTGAGCGTGGTCAGCAGGCTGTCCCAAGGCGTCAGGGACAACAGCACCACGAGCGCACCGATGTAGAAAATCAGGATCCGGTAGATCACCTGGTTGATGGCCTTGGGGATCACGGTTTTCGGTTTGTCGGCCTCGGCGGCGGTGAAACCGAGCATTTCCAGGCCACCGAACGAGAACATGATGATTGCCATGGCCATCACCAGGCCGCTGACGCCGTTGGGGAAGAACCCGCCGTGGGACCACAGGTTGGTCACCGACGCTTGCGGCCCGCCATGGCCGCTGACCAGCAAATAGCTGCCCAGGGCAATCATGCCGACAATGGCCACGACCTTGATGATCGCAAACCAGAACTCGGCCTCGCCGAAGACTTTGACGTTGGCCAGGTTGATGACGTTGATCAGGATGAAAAACGCCGCCGCCGACACCCACGTCGGGATGTCCGGGGCCCAGTAATGGATGTACTTGCCGACTGCAGTCAGCTCGGACATGCCCACCAGGATGTAGAGAATCCAGCAGTTCCAACCCGAGAGGAAACCGGCGAAACCGCCCCAGTACTTATGGGCAAAGTGGCTGAAGGAACCGGCCACCGGCTCTTCAACGATCATTTCGCCCAACTGGCGCATGATCATGAAGGCGATGAAACCGCAGATGGCGTAGCCAAGGATCATTGACGGGCCGGCTGATTTCAGCACCCCCGCCGAGCCGAGGAACAGTCCGGTACCGATCGCGCCACCGAGGGCGATCAGTTGAATGTGGCGATTTTTCAGGCCGCGTTTCAGCTCGCCCGAATGCGAGTTTTGTCCACTCATGAAAAGGGTCTCACGCAAGGTTTGATGATGTTCGTTAGACGTTGCCGCTCGAATCGGATCTCAAGCAGCGCCGATCAAACCCCAGCGCAGGCACCAGGAATTCAGCGTTTTTACAACGGTCATGCGTCACCTGTTTGTTTTTATCTGTGACGAAATCGAACCCGACACGCTTGTGGCGTGGCGGAGTGAACAAGGCGGATAACCTTGAAAGTGCGTGGGTACGCGAAGGGTCACAGTAAAACGCGGCGCATTGTACACCGCTGACCCCCTGCTGCCAGACACCACCGGATCAGCGTGTCATTTGCCGGGATTGCATGGGGCCGCCTCGAACCTGCCGGGCGGCTGCAAAAAAGTGTCCAGACTCTCGCGAGTCCCTGAAGGGTGTAGCGTGAAAAACGCCACGACGGGAGAAAAGCATGTGAGCTACGGCGTTCATTGCGCCTCCTTCTTGTTATTCACCTGCACGACAGGCATGAGGCGCATCTCACCCTTCTGGTCGACTGGAAACAAGCGGGCCAGAGCCTTTGAAAGCCCGCTTGGACAGGCCTTGCGGAAGATTTTCCTTACACCCCGGAGCGACCCGGTTTCCGGCCACCGCGATGGGCATTTTTCGTCAGCATTTCTTTACAACACGTAACGAAGAGTTGCCATGCAGCAATCTTTTGCGGGCTGACTGCAAATTGACGGTAGGTAGCTACCTATTAAAAAAAACACCCAGGCAGCTGTTTTTGAATGAGTAATGTTGTCGCCAAAAATGGAACAAAAAGTTCAAACGAAAATAATGAAATTATTTTTTGCAATCCAAAAAACCCTCGACTAGGTTTTCAGCGACTTGCCAAGGCATCGTGCCGACAAGTTCTGCGGTGCCGTTGCCGGTCTGTTTTCACTTGCCGAACCGAACCGCTGATTTCCGTAAAAGTCATCTAGGAGATTCACTATGCAAGCACTGGACAAAGACTTGGAAACCGAACTGCAACTGGACGAATGGTTTGAAGCCCCAACCCATGAAGCCGCCGTTGAAATGATGCAGGCCGATGCCGTCGTTCCGTTCGGCACGGCGATGTGGCCTCTGTAGGCAGCGCCCGGCGGAGGCGATCCGGCCGGTCGACTCCGCCACTTTTGCCGGTTGCCAGGGACGTTTAATGCACTTGTCAGGGAAGAATAAGCATGGACACACAACGAGCCATCTCACATTTCCTTTACTACCTCGAACACCATCCCGCCCTGGTCGGCATCCAGCCCGCCAAGGTGCTGCTCGGCCATACCGCTGACTATGAAGCGCTGACCAGTGCCATTGCCGAACAGGCGGGCAGCGACTCGCCCTTCCGGTTCAGCGTCATGCGCCTGGACCTTGAGCCCACGGAGCGCCTGTCCAAGGCCATTGCCGACAGCGATCTGTATATTTTCTTCTACGACTCCTCCACCCTGCCCAACCCTCGTCCCGACGGCCCGGACTTTGTCCGCGCACTGCAAGGCGTGATGGCCGACAACTGGAAAAAATCGCTGCTGTTCAAGGACTACGGCGACTACTTCTACGACACTTTCAGCGTGATTCCCCAGCGTATCGCCGGGCTCAACAGCCACCTGATCCGGCGCATGTCCCAGGCGACGAGCTTGAGTTTCCAGGATGACCACGGTTCGTATTTCGACACCGCCCTGGGCGGCGTTAAGAAGTGGACCGACATCAACGGCCTCGGCAACTACGACCTGGCCCCCGGCGAAATCGCCACCCACAGCGACACCATCAATGGCCGAGTGAATTTCGTCGGCACGTTCCTGAGCACCATCCCGTTCGCACGCAAATATGGTGTGCTGCAATCGCCGCTGGAGCTGTGGATCGAAGACTCCACCATCCAGAAAATCGCCACCGACGTGCCAGGCCTGGAACACGACTTCAACAAATACCTGGACGCCAACCCGTCCAACCGCCGCATCGAGGAGCTGGGGATTGGCACCAACGAAGGGGTCAAGAGCCTGTACGCCCGCAATGCCGGTTTCGAGGAGCGTCATTGCGGCCTGCACTTGGGGCTCGGCGGCGGGGCCAAGGGCAGCCATCACCTGGATCTGATTTTCGAGAAGGGGATGTTGGCGCTGGATAATGAGCCGATGTTTGATGGGCGGTTTGTGCTTTAGAGATGGCGGTGATGCTACTGACCTCTTCGCGAGCAGGCTCGCTCCCACAATGGAACGGCGCCGAACACGCATCTCCCATTCACTAAAGATCTAACTGTGGGAGCGAACCTGCTCGCGAAGGCGGACTCACTTGCGCCCCATCACTAAAGCCAGCGCAAAAAAAAGCCAACTCGAAAGTTGGCTTTTTTTCATGGGCGGTTGCCGATCACTCCGGCTTACGACGCCCAAACCCAGGACGCTGTCCCGAACCTGCCGGTGCGCCACGGCGCTTGCCCGATGGCGTGTCGCGGTCGGCCAGGACGATACCCGGACGCTTTTTCGGTGCTGGCTTGGCCGGACGCTTGGTGTCGACCGGGCGATCGGCGACTGGCGTACCTCGACCAGCCGGAGCACCGCGCCCTTCACCACGTTCAGTCCGACCGTTGGCCGGACGCGGGGCAGGCTTGCGGGCCGGGCGTTCGCCTTCGATCTGCGGCTCGCGCGAAGGACGCGGCCCCGTCGGCGCGCCTTCGGCAGCCGGACGCAGCGTACGCACGCGCTCGGTCTTGCCCATCGGACGCGAGGATTTACGCTGCATCCGTTCCAGCTTGTCCTTGCTCTTGGCGGTCATCTGCGGCATTGCCACCGGCTTGAGGCCCACTTCGGCCGCCAGGATGTCGACTTCGTACTGGCTCATTTCGCGCCAGCGGCCCATCGGCAGGTCGGAATTGAGGAACACCGGACCGAAACGCACGCGCTTGAGGCGGCTGACCACCAACCCCTGGGATTCCCACAAACGACGCACTTCACGGTTGCGGCCTTCCATCACCACGCAGTGGTACCAGTGGTTGAAGCCTTCACCGCCGGGAGCCTGCTTGATGTCGGTGAAACGCGCCGGGCCGTCTTCCAGCACAACGCCAGCCTTGAGGCGCTCGATCATCTCGTCGTCGACTTCGCCACGCACACGCACGGCGTATTCGCGGTCCATCTCATAGGACGGGTGCATCAAACGGTTAGCCAGTTCACCGTCAGTGGTGAACATCAGCAAACCGGTGGTGTTGATGTCCAGGCGACCGATGTTGATCCAGCGGCCTTCTTTGGGGCGTGGCATCTTGTCGAACACGGTCGGACGGCCTTCCGGGTCGTCACGGGTGCAGATCTCGCCGTCGGGTTTGTTGTACATGATCACGCGGCGCACCGTTTCGGCGGCCTCTTCGCGCTTGATCACCTTGCCATCGATGGTGATGGCGTCGTGCATGTCGACACGCAGGCCCAAGGTGGCATCTTTGCCGTTGACCTTGATTCGGCCCTGGGTGATCCAGGCTTCCACGTCGCGGCGCGAACCGACGCCGATACGGGCGAGGACTTTTTGCAGCTTCTCGCCTGCTGGGCCAATTTCCTGGCTGTCGTTCTGGTCTTGGTCTTTCATTCTGGGCACCTCCCGGTGTGGTCGAGCCAGGCTTGGCCTGACGCTTTGAAAACGGGTCTTTGACGAAGGGATCGCCAAAGGGTCGCGAATCATACGCTCGTTGAGGCGATTGCGCATCAGAGACTAGCTGATCGACGCGCGCCCGGCGCTTTTTCCGCCGACCGGTGGCGCGTAACGGGGTGGAATTCATTATCTAGTGTGGGAGCGAGCCTGCTCGCGATAGCGATTTCACATCCACAACAATGTCAGTTGACAGACCGCTATCGCGAGCAGGCTCGCTCCCACAGGGGTGTTGTGGTGTCAGCTGGATCAATCGTCGAACTGACGCCGTTCGTTTTCGATCGCTTCGGCCAGGGCGCGGGCTTCGGCTTCTTCGTCACTCAGTTCGGGTTCCGGCGGTTGGAGGGCGGCGACGGCGGCCAGCAGTTTTTCCCGGGCTTCGGCAACGCCGAGGATGTCCTCTTCAGGTTCGGGCTCAGGCTCAGGCTCCGACTCGCTGTCAGGCTCCGGCAACTCATCCGTCTCGCCGTCCGGCCCCGGCCCCTCACGTAGCAGGTCGTCGAAATCGGTCTTCAAGCCCTCCTCCATGGTGTCCAGCTCCAGCAACAACGAGTGGAAACTGGTCTCTTCCTTCGGTTCCTCAGGCTCGGCACTGGCGTCGGCCAGTTCCTGCAGCCCCTGGGGCACCGGGGCATCGTCGAACGCCAGCATCGGTTCGGGTTCCAGCTCCCGCAGTTCGGCCAACGGCGGCAGGTCATCCAGGTTCTTCAGGTTGAAGTGATCGAGAAAGGCCTTGGTGGTGGCGAACATCGCCGGTTTGCCCGGCACATCGCGATAGCCTACGACACGGATCCACTCGCGCTCCAACAGCGTCTTGACGATATGGCTGTTGACCGCCACGCCGCGCACATCTTCGATCTCGCCGCGGGTGATCGGTTGGCGATAGGCAATCAATGCCATGGTTTCGAGCATGGCGCGGGAGTAGCGCTGCGGCCGCTCCTCCCACAGGCGCCCGACCCATGGTGCGAACTTCTCGCGGATCTGCAGGCGATAACCGGACGCCACTTCCTTGAGTTCGAAGGCCCGCCCCTCGCAAGATTTGCCCAACAGCGTCAGGGCCTTCTTGAACACGGCCGGCTCAGGCCGCTCGCCTTCTTCGAAGAGTTCGAACAGGCGCTCCATCGATTGCGGCTTTCCCGAGGCCAGCAGGAAAGCTTCAAGCAAGGGGGCCAGCTCGCGGGGTTCAGTCAGATTCATTGATTTGCTCGTTATTCGGCTCGTGCCCGCACGTGGATCGCTGCGAACGGCTCATTCTGCACCAGCTCGACCAAGGATTCCTTGACCAATTCCAGGACCGCCATAAACGTCACGACGACCCCCAAGCGCCCTTCCTCGGCGGTGAACAGCTCGACGAACGGCACGAAACCGCCGCCCTTGAGCCGCTCCAGCACATCGCTCATGCGCTCGCGGGTGGACAGCGCTTCGCGGCTGACCTGGTGACTTTCAAACATATCACCTCGGCGCAGGACCTCGGCCATGGACACCAGCAACTCTTCCAGGCTCACATCTGGCAGCAGCTTTCGCGCCCGCGCCTCGGGGGCATCGAGCTTGGGCACCACCACATCGCGCCCGACCCGGTTCAAGCCATCGAGGCCTTCGGCCGCGACCTTGAAACGCTCGTACTCCTGCAAGCGCCGGATAAGCTCGGCCCGCGGGTCGTCCTCTTCCTCTTCGACCGCTGCCGAGCGCGGCAGCAGCATCCTTGACTTGATCTCGGCGAGCATGGCCGCCATCACCAGGTACTCGGCCGCCAGTTCCAGGCGCACCGACTGCATCAACTCGACGTAGCCCATGTACTGACGGGTGATCTCCGCCACGGGGATGTCGAGGATATTGATGTTCTGTTTGCGGATCAGGTACAGCAGCAGGTCAAGCGGGCCCTCGAAAGCTTCGAGGAACACTTCCAGCGCATCCGGCGGAATGTACAGGTCCAGGGGCATTTCCATGACCGCCTGGCCATAGACCATGGCGAACGGCAGCTCCTGCTGCGCGCCGGCCTGGCTGTCGGCATTGTCCACGGCGGTTTCCACGGCGGACATTCAGGCCTCGACCATGAACGGCGTCGGATCGCCACAACCGACGCGCACCACCTGGGGCTCGTCATCGGCCAGGTTGATCACCGTAGACGCCGACATGCCGCCGAAACCGCCGTCGATGATCAAGTCCACCTGATGCTCGAGAATCTGGCGCATCTCATAGGGATCGGTCAGAGGCTCGGTCTCGCCGGGCATGATCAGCGTGACGCTCATCAGCGGCTCACCCAGTTCCGCCAGCAGCGCCAGGGCAATGGGATGGCTTGGCACCCGCAGGCCGATGGTGCGTTTTTTGGGGTGCAGCAACAGCCGCGGGACTTCTCGCGTGGCGTTGAGAATGAATGTGTACGGCCCCGGCAAATGCGCCTTAAGCAGGCGAAAGGTGCCGGTGTCGATCTTGGCGAACAGGCCCAACTGCGACAGGTCACTGCAGATGAGCGCAAAGTTGTGCTTGTCGTCCAGTTGACGCAGGCGTCTTACTCGCTCCACGGCATTCTTGTCGCCGATCTGGCAACCGATGGCGTAGGAGGAGTCGGTGGGATAGACCACCACGCCTCCACCGCGAATGATTTCCACGGCCTGTTTGATCAGGCGCGCTTGCGGGTTTTCCGGATGAATCTGGAAAAATTGACTCACGTGTTCTACCTGTTCAGACGGCGGCGGTAACGGGATCATGTTTGAATCTACACCAGAGTGGTGGCAGATCTTCCGGCAACGGGCGGTATTCGCCAATCTCGGACCAGCCCCCAGGGCCATGGAAATCACTGCCGGCGGTGACCAGCAGGCCGAATTCACGGGCCAGGATTGCCAGGCTACCGACCTGCTCGGCAGGCTGATGGCCGTTGACCACCTCAATGGCATGCCCCCCCGCTTGAATATAGTCGGCAACCAGGCGGCGGCGCTTGCTGCGAGTGAAGTCATAATGCCATGGATGTGCCAGGCTGACCCAGGCGCCAGCGGCCCGCAGGGTCTGGACGGTGTCTTCCAGCGTCGGCCAGTGCTGCTTGACGTCCCCCAGCTTGCCGGCCCCTAACCATTTGCGGAACGCTTCGGCGCGGTCCTTGACGAACCCTTCGCGCACCATCCAGTCGGCGAAGTGTGGCCGGGCCGGTGCGTTGCCGCTGTCGCCCAGTTCCTGCTGGATCTGCCGGGCGCCGTCCAGCGCACCGGGCATGCCCTTGAGGGCCAGCTTGCGGCTGATCTCTTCGGACCGCAGCCAGCGCCCGTCATGCAGTTGCGCGATGGCCTGGACCAGCGCGGGCGCATTCACATCGAAACCGTAGCCCAGCACATGGATGGTCGCCCCGCCCCAGGTACAGGACAACTCGACCCCATTGACCAGCTGCATGCCCAGCGCCGTGGCGGCGCTGCGGGCCTCGTCGAGGCCTTCGAGGGTGTCGTGATCGGTCAGGGCCAGGACTCGCACGCCGTGCTCGAACGCCCGCGCCACCAGAACCGCGGGCGCCAGGGCGCCATCGGAGGCCGTGCTATGGCAGTGCAAATCAACATTCACGAGAGTTTGTTACCTCAAATCAGCTGGCCCTATCGCGGCCAAGGATGTTTGTTATTATGCCGCCACATCCTGCTTCTGGCTGCCACTGTGAAACAATTCATCGACTTCATCCCGCTCCTGCTGTTTTTCATCGTCTACAAACTTGATCCCCGGGCCGTCGACTTCGCCGGTCATTCCTTGACTGTAGGCGGTATTTACAGCGCCACGGCAGTGCTGATCATCAGCTCCCTGGTGGTCTACGGCGCGCTGTTCGTATCCCAGCGCAAACTGGAGAAGAGCCAGTGGCTGACCCTGATCGCCTGCCTTGTCTTCGGCAGCCTGACCTTGGCGTTCCACAGCGAAACCTTCCTCAAATGGAAGGCCCCGGTGGTCAACTGGCTGTTCGCCCTGGCCTTCATCGGCAGCCACTTCGTCGGTGACCGCCTGCTGATCAAGCGCATCATGGGCCATGCCGTGAGCCTGCCGGACCTGATCTGGACCCGCCTGAACATCGCCTGGATCGCGTTCTTCCTGTTCTGCGGCGCCGCCAACCTGTTCGTTGCCTTCACGTTTCAGGACTACTGGGTCGACTTCAAGGTCTTCGGTAGCCTGGGCTTGACGCTGTTGTTCCTGATTGGCCAGGGTATCTACCTGTCCCGTCATCTGCATGATGCCGACCCCACCACGCCAAAAACCGAGGACTGACATGCTCTACGCAATCATTGCTACCGACGTCGCCAACTCCCTGGAAAAACGCCAGGCCGCTCGCCCCGCGCACCTGGAGCGCCTGCAAAAACTCCAGGACGAAGGCCGCGTAGTGCTGGCCGGCCCGCATCCGGCGGTGGACAGCAATGACCCTGGCGCCGCCGGTTTCAGTGGCAGCCTGATGGTGGTCGAATTCGACTCCCTGGCCGCTGCCCAGCAATGGGCCGAGGCCGACCCGTTCGTTGCGGCCGGCGTCTATGCCCATGTCGTGGTCAAGCCATTCAAGCAAGTCATGCCGTAAATACCCCTGGCGCGATGAGCCTTCGCGGCTCGTTGCGTTCAATTGCTCATTGTTCTCGTTTGCCTGCCGACAACCTGTCTAATCTCGATTGGAATTCAGGAGTTGCAATGCGCAAAAGTCCGTTGTGCCTGTTATTGGTCACGTTGGCGATCGGGGCACCCGCCCATGGCGAGGAGAGCACCGAGGGCAGTCATTCGGCGCCCTTGTCCCTGAGCGCCGGCAGCCAGATCGCCGAACTGCAGCAACGTTTGAAAGACAGCGAGCGCCAGCGTGAAGCATTGAGCAAGCAATTACAAAGCGCCGACAGCTCACGCGAGAGCGCATTGCTGGCGCGACTGCGCCAGGAGAACCAGCGCCTGAAGCTGCAACTCAAGGAGGCCCAGGCAAGCCCGCTGCCACGCCTGTTGACCGATCAACAGCAATGGTTTGTCATCGGTGCCGGGGTAGCGCTATTGGCCCTGCTCTGCGGTATCTTTGCCAGCGGTGGACGTAGACAACGTCGGCAATGGCTAAATTGAGTGAGTCATGAGCGAGCTGTTACTGATAGACGATGACCAGGAGCTGTGCGAGCTCCTCGTAAGCTGGTTGAGCCAGGAGGGTTTTCAGGTCCGGGCCTGTCACGATGGCCAAAGTGCCCGCAGGGCCCTGGCCGAAACTGCCCCGGCAGCCGTGGTACTGGACGTGATGCTGCCCGACGGCAGTGGCCTGGAACTGCTCAAGCAATTGCGCAGCGATCACCCGGAGCTGCCGGTGCTGATGCTGTCGGCCCGGGGTGAACCGCTGGACCGGATCCTCGGCCTGGAGCTGGGCGCCGATGACTACCTGGCCAAACCCTGCGACCCACGCGAACTGACCGCCCGCCTGCGCGCCGTGCTGCGCCGCAGTCACCCGACGGCCGTGTCCAGCCAGATCGAACTGGGTGACCTGACTTTCAGCCCGGTGCGTGGCGTGGTCAGCATCGACGAACAGGAACAGGCCCTCACCGTTTCCGAAAGTCGCCTGCTCGAAGCCTTGCTCAAGCAGCCGGGCGAGCCGCTGGAGAAGCAGGAACTGGCGCAGATCGCTCTGGGCCGCAAGCTGACCCTGTACGACCGCAGCCTCGATATGCACGTGAGCAACCTGCGCAAAAAAATCGGCCCCCACCCCGACGGCCGCCCGCGCATCGTGGCGCTGCGTAGCCGTGGCTATTACTACAGCCCCTAAGCACTGCGCCGCTGGGCTGTGGGAGCAAAGCTTGCTCGCGATGCAGGCGCCTCGGTTCCCCCAGAGACCGCGTTATCTTCATCGCGGGCAAGCTTTGCTCCCACAGGACTGAGTGTCCTTCCCAGCAGATTTGTCAGGTCTGCACCAAAACGTCTTTACTCAAGCTTTACGCCCCCCTGACCGCCGCTGACCTTGATCTCCGTAATCTGCACACATCCGGAACTGACCGGGAATGAGACAAGGAGACACACCATGCGCAAGACCCTTATCGCTCTGATGTTCGCTGCAGCCCTGCCAACCGTCGCCATGGCCATGCCCGAAGGTACCGGCCCGATGGGACCTATGGACGGCCCACGCCACGGCGGCCAGATGCACGACAAAGGTCCGTACAGCCAACTGGACCTGAGCCGTGAACAGCGCCAGCAGATTCGCCAGATCATGGGCGAACAGCGCCACGAACAACGCGAACTGGTAGACAAGTACCTGGCCAAGCTGTCGCCAGCCGACCAGAAAGCCATGCAGGACGAAATGCAAGCCCGGCATCAGAAGGTCGATGCCCAGATCCGCGGGCTGTTGAAGCCTGAGCAGCAAAAAGAGTTCGACGTGATCCAGAAGAAACGGGCCGAGCGTCGCGCCGAGTGGGCTGAGTTCAAGGCCTGGAAAGCGCAACAGCCGCAAAAAGCGCAATAATGCACTGAAGCCCCCAGCCCAACGGCACGTCGCCGTTGGGCTTTCTTTGTTTTCGAGGATTTAGCGTGCGTTCATTGTTCTGGCGCATCCTGGCCAGTTTCTGGCTGGCCATCGCTCTGGTTGCAGGGCTTTCGCTCCTGATGGGCCACATGCTCAATCAGGACGCCTGGATCCTCAGCCGCCATCCAGGCCTCAACACCCTGCCCGAAGAGTGGACACAAACCTACGAAAGCCAGGGTGAGGACGCCGCCCAGGACATCCTGCAACAGCGCAAGCGTCAGTATCACGTCGACGTCCAAGTGTTCAATGAAAGCGGCGACCCCGTGGTGCGCGGCACCTTCCCGCATCGCGCCGCAGCCTTCGAGGCTCGGCAGAACAGCAACGAGCGACGCCTGCCCTGGCGGCGGCTGACCGACGAGGTCACCAGCGCCAAAACCGGTGACACGTATTTGTTCATCTACCGCATCCCCCATCCCGAACTGGACGCCTGGCATCGCGACAGCCTGCTCTGGCCCCTCAGTGCACTGGGGATCGCGCTGGTGGTGCTGACCTTGTTCAGCCTGTTGGTGACGCTTTCGATCACCCGCCCGTTGAGTCGCCTGCGCGGCGCGGTGCATGACTTGGGCCAGGCCGCCTATCAGCAGAACAGCCTCGCCAAGCTGGCCAACCGGCGGGACGAGTTCGGCGTACTGGCCACTGACTTCAACCGCATGGGCGCGCGCCTGCAAAGCTTGATCGCCAGCCAGCGACAACTGCTGCGCGACGTGTCCCACGAACTGCGCTCGCCCCTGGCCCGGCTGCGCATTGCCTTGGCATTGGCTGAGCGGGCCAGCCCCGAGGAGCGTGAAAGGCTCTGGCCGCGCCTGACCCGCGAATGCGATCGCCTGGAAGCGCTGATCAGTGAAATCCTGGTGTTGGCCCGGGTCGATGCCGACAACGCCGGCGCCGAAGAGGTGGAACTCAACGGCTTGCTGGTCACCCTGCAAAAAGATGCGCGACTGGCCTCACCGGAACAAACCGTGCAACTCGAAACCGAGGCGGACCTGACACTCAAGGGCTGGCCGACCATGATCGAGCGAGCGGTGGACAATCTGCTGCGCAACGCCCAGCGCTTCAATCCGGCCGGGCAATCGATCGAGATGCGCGCGGTGCGCCAGGGCGAACGAATCCTGATCAGCGTGCGCGACCACGGGCCAGGCGTGGAGGCCGAACACCTCGGGCAATTGGGCGAGCCGTTCTACCGCGCGCCCGGCCAGACCGCCGCCGGCCATGGCCTAGGCCTGGCCATCGCACGCCGAGCCGCCGAACGCCATGGCGGCGCGTTGGTGCTGGATAATCATCCTGGCGGCGGGTTCATCGCGACGCTGGAATTGCCGTTGGTGCCGGGGGCTGTGATCCAGCCGTAAGCCCCCCACTGTAGGAGCTGCCGAAGGCTGCGATCTTTTGATCTTTCGCTCCAGATTCAATTGTCTGGGACAAGATCGCAGCCTCGTTGCACTCGACAGCTCCTACACAGGGCCCACACCTCCTACACCGTTTCTACGCGGCGTCAGAATCATGCAGTCTGCCTTCAAACCAAACGATAATTCCTCTTATTCAAACTGCCCCGCCCTGTTAGACTTTGCGCCCTCGTTTTCACTCATCTCCCAGGACGCCCGATGCCGTCGTTGCCTCTTCGTTTATGTGCGCTGTTCATGGCCCTGGGCCTGAGTGCCTGCGATGATGCCCCGCGTTTTACCCAGGCCGAACCGGGTGAAGCCCGTTCCGGTGGCGCCGCGACGGTACGCAAGACGGATCAGAACGCCTTTTCCCTGCCCTCGGCCAACCTGCCGCCCTCGCGACGTGTGGATTTCAGCGTCGGCAACAGTTTCTTCCGCAGCCCCTGGGTGATCGCCCCCTCGACCACCACTGCCCGCGACGGCCTCGGCCCCCTGTTCAACACCAACGCCTGCCAGAACTGCCACATCAAGGACGGTCGCGGCCACCCGCCAGCACCAGACGCGATCAGCGCGGTATCGATGCTGGTGCGCCTGTCGATCCCCGACGCACCGCCCTATGCCAAGCTCATCGAACAATTGGGGGTCGTGCCGGAACCGGTTTACGGCGGGCAGTTGCAGGACATGTCCGTACCCGGCGTTGCCCCCGAAGGCAAGGTGCGGGTCGATTACACGCCGGTCCCGGTGCGCTTCAAGGACGGCACCGTCGTGGAACTGCGCAAGCCGGATCTGCAGATCACCCAGCTGGCCTATGGGCCAATGCACCCGGACACGCGTTTTTCCGCCCGCGTCGCCCCGCCGATGATCGGCCTGGGGTTGCTCGAGGCCATCCCCGACGAAGCCATCCTGGCAAACGCCGAAAACCAGGCCCGGGAGAAAAACGGCATCGCCGGGCGTCCCAATCAGGTCTGGGACGACGTCCAGCAAAAAACCGCCCTGGGACGGTTCGGCTGGAAGGCCGGACAGCCCAACCTCAACCAGCAGAACGTCCACGCGTTCGCCGGCGACATGGGCCTGACGACAAGCCTGCGGCCCTTCGACGACTGCACCCAGACCCAGCTCGACTGCAAGCGTGCGCCCAGCGGTAATGGCCCGAACGGCGAACCGGAAGTCAGCGACAACATCCTGCGATTGGTGCTGTTCTATAGTCGAAACCTCGCCGTACCGGCCCGACGCGACGTGAATTCACCCCAGGTGCTGGCGGGCAAGAACCTGTTCTTCCAGGCCGGGTGCCAGTCCTGCCACACACCGAAATACACCACCTCCGCCAACGCCGCCGAACCGGAGTTGGCGAACCAGGTCATCCGCCCTTACACCGACCTGCTGTTGCACGACATGGGCGAAGGCCTGGCGGACAACCGCAGCGAATTCAAGGCCAGCGGCCGTGACTGGCGAACCCCGCCACTGTGGGGCATCGGCCTGACCGAAGCCGTCAACGGCCACACCCAGTTCCTGCATGACGGACGGGCCCGCAACCTGCTCGAAGCCGTGCTGTGGCATGGTGGCGAAGCACACGCGGCGCAGCGCCAGGTTTTAGCGTTCAATGCCGAGCAGCGCACTGCTTTGCTGGCCTTCCTGAATTCCCTTTAAACGCCCTTTCCAGAAGTGGGAGCACGACATGTTCCGTCCCAAGCTGTTGTTCACCAGCCTCGCCGCCATCGCCCTCGCTGCCTGCTCGCCCCAGGATCCACAAGCCGTAACCTCGGCGGCTATCGCCAAGCAAGTGATCCTGCCGACCTACAGCCGCTGGGTCGAGGCCGACCGGCAACTGGCGACCAGCGCCCTGGCGTTCTGCCAAGGCAAGGAAAACCTGGAAACTGCCCGCGCCAACTTCCTCAAGGCGCAAAAAGCCTGGGCCGAACTGCAACCGTTGCTGATCGGTCCGCTGGCCGAGGGCAACCGCGCCTGGCAGGTGCAGTTCTGGCCGGACAAGAAAAACCTGGTGGGCCGTCAGGTCGAGCAATTGGTCAACGGCGAGCCACAGATCGACGCCGCCGGCCTGGCCAAGTCCAGTGTCGTGGTCCAGGGCCTCTCGGCCTATGAATACCTGCTGTTCGACGCCAAGATCGACATGGCCGACAGTGCGCAAAAAGCCAAGTATTGCCCGCTACTCAGCGCCATCGGCGAACGCCAGAAACAACTGGCCGAAGAGATCCTGTCGCGCTGGAACACCCACGACGGCATGCTCGCCCAGATGAGCAAATTCCCCAACCAGCGCTACGCCGACTCCCACGAGGCCATCGCCGATCTGCTGCGCGTCCAGGTCACCGCCCTGGATACGCTGAAGAAAAAACTCGGCACACCGATGGGCCGCCAGAGCAAAGGCGTACCACAGCCGTTCCAGGCCGATGCCTGGCGCAGCCAGTCGTCGTTGCAAGGCCTGGAGGCCAGCCTGAGCGCGGCCAGGACCGTCTGGGTGGGCGTGGACAACAAGGGCCTGCGCGGCCTGCTGCCCAGCGACCAGAAGCCGTTGGCGGACAAGATCGACGCCGCCTACGATGCCTCGTTGAAACTGTTTACCAGCAGTCAGCGCTCATTGACCGAAATGCTCAACGACGATGCCGGGCGCCAGCAACTCAACGATTTGTATGACAGCCTCAACGTCGTCCATCGCCTGCACGAAGGTGAACTGGCCAAGGCGCTGGGTATTCAACTGGGCTTCAATGCCAACGACGGTGACTGATCATGTTTCGACGTCAGGTCCTGGCACTGGGCAGCTTGCTGCTCGGCGCCGTCACTCTGGGCGGCTGGACGCTGTTCAAGCAAAAGGACAAACACCCACTCTTGCTTTCGGCACGGGACGATGGCGACGGCAAGCACTACGCCGTCGGCTATCGGCTGGATGGCACCCGGGTGTTCGCCACCCAGGTCGGCCAGCGTTGCCATGACATCATCAATCATCCGACCCAGCCGATTGCGCTGTTCGTCGCCCGTCGCCCAGGTACCGAAAGCTACCTGATCAACCTGCGCGACGGGACGCTGCTGCAAACCATCACCTCGTTGCCGAACCGGCATTTCTATGGCCACGCGGTGATCCACAAAAGCGGCGAATGGCTGTATGCCACTGAGAACGACACCACCGACCCGGGACGCGGCCTGTTGGGCGTGTACCGTTTCGAAGGCGAGCGGCTGGTGCACAGCGGCGAGATGTCCACCCACGGTATCGGTCCGCACCAAGTCTCATGGATGCCCGATGGCGAAACGCTGGTGGTGGCCAATGGCGGCATTCGCACCGAGGCCGAAAGCCGGGTCGAAATGAACCTCGACGCCATGGAGCCGAGCCTGGTACTGATGCAACGTGACGCCACCCTGCTGAGCAAGGAAACCCTCACCCAGTCGATGAACAGCGTGCGCCACCTGGGCATCGCCAGCGACGGCACCATCGTCTCCGGCCAGCAGTTCATGGGCGCGGCCCACGAGTCCTCGGAACTGCTGGCGATCAAGCGGCCGGGCCAGCCATTCCATGCGTTCCCGGTGCCCGAAGATCAATTGCAGGCCATGGGGCACTACACCGCCAGCGTCGCCGTGCACAGCGATCTGCGCCTGGTGGCCCTGACCGCTCCTCGTGGCAACCGCTTCTTCATCTGGGACCTGGACAGCGGCGAAGTACGCCTGGATGCGCCGCTGCCGGACTGTGCCGGCGTGGGCGCGGTGGGTGACGGGTTTGTCGTGACGTCGGGCCAAGGGCGTTGCCGCTATTACGATTGCCGACAGACACAACTGGTTGCAAAACCACTGGATCTGCCGGCAGGGCTCTGGGACAACCATTTGCATCTGGCCTGAGCCAGGGAGCAAAGCACCCTCGGTGCCGAGCACCCTGTTTTTTCAAAAAAATCCCCCGCGCCACGCGCCCGCCAAGATCTGGAATAGCCCGCACACTCGGAGTAATGTGCCCGTCTATCTGTATTTTCTCTCAGCTCTTTTCCAAGGAAGTGGAACATGCTGCGACGCCGCATGCTGATCATGTTGGGTGTTGTCCTGCTGGTGGTGCTGTTGCTCGCCGGCTACAAGGCCTTCTCCGTCTACCAGCAGATCCAGATGTTTTCTGCACCCAAACCGCCGGTGAGCGTGGCCGTGGCCACGGCCGCCCAGCAACCCTGGCAGGCTCGTCTGCCCACCGTTGGCAGCCTCAAGGCGCTGCAAGGCGTGGACCTGAGCCTGGAAATCGCCGGGACCGTGCAAAAGCTGCAGTTCCAGTCTGGGCAGAAGGTCAAGGCCGGCCAGCCGCTCCTGCAACTGGACAGTGAAGTCGAAAGCGCCCTGCTGGAAACCGCCGAGGCCGACCTTGGCCTGGCGCAACTGGATTTCGGTCGCGGCCGACAACTGGTGGGCAGCCAGGCGATCTCCAAGGGCGAGTTCGACCGGCTTTCGGCGCAACTGAAGAAGAGCCGGGCCACGGTCAACCAGCTCAAGGCTTCGCTGGCCAAAAAACAGATTCTGGCACCCTTCAGCGGCACCATCGGCATTCGTCAGGTGGACGTGGGCGACTACCTGGCCAGCGGCACGGTGATCGCCACCCTGCAGGACCTCAGCAGCCTTTACGTAGACTTCTACGTCCCTGAGCAAACCGTGCCCAGGCTCGCCGTTGCCCAGTCGGTCAACGTCAGCGTCTCGGCCTATCCCGAGCAAAACTTCGTCGCCACCATCAGCGCGATCAACCCCAAGGTCGAGGACAGCACCCGCAACGTACTGGTGCGCGCCACCCTGGCTAACCCCGACGGCAAGCTGCTGCCCGGGATGTTCGCCAACCTGCAGGTGATCCTGCCGGACGGGGCCGCCGGCATCGTCGTGCCGGAAAGCGCCGTGACCTACACCCTTTACGGCAACTCCATGTACGTGGTGAGCCAGAAGAAAACCGCCGACGGCAATGTCGAGAACGACGACAAGGGCCAGCCGGTCCTGATCGCTGAACGGCGTTTCGTAGAAACCGGCGAGCGACGCGACGGACAGGTGCTGGTTACCAAAGGCGTGCAGAGCGGCGAGCAAGTCGTGATCGCCGGCCAGCTCAAGCTCGATAACGGTACGCCGATCGCCATCAGCGACGACAAGACCCTGACCGAACAGAACAGCCCGCCGCGCGCGGACTGATCAAGGAACCCCCATGGCTTTTACCGATCCGTTCATCCGCCGTCCGGTGCTCGCCACCGTGGTCAGCCTGTTGATCGTGCTACTGGGCTTCCAGGCCTGGAGCAAGTTGCCCTTGCGCCAGTATCCACAAATGGAGAACGCCCTGATCACGGTGACCACCGCCTACCCCGGGGCCAACGCCGAAACCATCCAGGGCTACATCACCCAGCCGATGCAGCAAAGCCTGGCCAGTGCCGAGGGCATCGACTACATGACCTCGGTCAGCCGCCAGAACTTCTCGGTGATTTCGGTCTATGCCCGCATCGGCTCCAACAGCGACCGGCTCTTTACCGAACTGCTGGCCAAGGCCAACGAGGTCAAGAACCAACTGCCCCAGGATGCCGAGGACCCCGTCCTCAGCCGCGAGGCCGCCGATGCCTCGGCACTGATGTACATCAGCTTCTTCAGCAAGGAACTGAGCAACCCACAGATCACCGATTACCTGTCACGGGTGATCCAGCCCAAACTGGCGACCCTGCCTGGCATGGCTGAGGCGGAGATCCTCGGCAACCAGGTCTTTGCCATGCGCCTGTGGCTGGACCCGGTCAAGCTCGCCGGCTTCGGCCTGACTGCCGCCGACGTGACCAATGCCGTGCGTCAGCACAACTTCCTCTCCGCTGCCGGCGAAGTGAAAGGCGAGTATGTGGTCACCAGCATCAACGCCAATACGGAACTCAAATCCGCCGAGGCCTTCGGCGCGATCCCGCTCAAGACCGACGGCGACAGCCGCGTGTTGCTGCGGGACGTGGCCCGCGTGGAAATGGGCGCCGAGAACTACGACAGCATCAGCTCCTTTGGTGGCACACCCTCGGTGTACATCGGGATCAAGGCCACGCCCGGCGCGAACCCGCTGGATGTGATCAAGGAAGTGCGCAAGATCATGCCGGACATAGAGGCCCAGCTCCCGGCCAACCTCAAGGCCGAGATCGCCTACGACGCTACCCTGTTCATCCAGGCCTCCATCGACGAGGTGGTGAAAACCCTGTTCGAGGCGGTGCTGATCGTCATTGTCGTGGTGTTCCTGTTCCTCGGTGCCCTGCGTTCGGTGGTCATCCCGGTGGTGACCATCCCCCTGTCGATGATCGGCGTGATGTTCTTCATGCAGTTGATGGGCTACTCGATGAACCTCCTGACCCTGCTGGCCATGGTGCTCGCCATCGGTCTGGTGGTGGACGACGCCATCGTGGTGGTGGAAAACATTCACCGGCACATCGAGGAAGGCAAGACCCCGTTCGACGCCGCGATAGAAGGAGCCCGGGAAATCGCCATGCCGGTGGTCTCGATGACCATCACCCTGGCGGCGGTTTACGCGCCGATCGGCTTGCTCGAGGGCCTGACGGGCGCTTTGTTCAAGGAGTTCGCATTGACCCTGGCCGGCGCGGTGGTGATCTCCGGGATCGTCGCCCTGACCTTGTCACCCATGATGTGCGCCATGCTCCTGCGCCACGATGAGAACCCCTCGGGGCTGGCCCATCGGCTGGACATGGTTTTCGAGCGCCTGAAGCGCCGTTACCAGCGCATGCTTCACGGCACGCTCAACACCCGCCCGGTGGTACTGGTGTTCGCCGTGATTGTCCTGCTGCTGATCCCGGTGCTGATCATGTTCACCAAGTCCGAACTGGCCCCCGACGAGGACCAGGGCATCATCTTCATGATGGCCAACGCCCCGCAACCCACCAACCTCAACTACCTGAACACGTACACCGATCACTTCATTACCATCTTCAAGGAGTTCCCGGAGTACTACTCCTCGTTCCAGATCAACGGCTACAACGGCGTGCAGTCGGGCATCGGTGGCTTCCTGCTCAAGCCCTGGAACGAACGCAGCCGCACCCAAATGGAAATCCTGCCAGAGGTCCAGGCCAAGCTGGAAAGCGTGCCGGGCTTGCAGATCTTCGGCTTCAACCTGCCCTCGCTGCCGGGCACCGGCGAAGGCCTGCCGTTTGCGTTCGTGATCAACTCGCCGAAGGACTATGCGACGCTGCTGGAAATTGCCGACCGGGTCAAAAAGCGCGCATTGGAATCCGGCAAGTTCGCCTTCATGGACATTGACCTGGCGTTCGACAAGCCCGAAGTCGTGGTGGATATCGATCGCGCCAAGGCCGCCCAGATGGGCGTATCGATGCAGGACCTGGGCGGTACCCTGGCGACACTGCTGGGTGAGGCCGAGATCAACCGCTTCACCCTCGAAGGCCGCAGCTACAAGGTCATTGCCCAGGTCGAACGCCCCTTCCGGGACAACCCGGACTGGTTGAACAACTACTACGTGAAAAATGCCAAAGGTGAATCACTCCCCCTGTCGACCCTGATCAAGGTCAGCGACCGGGCGCGACCGCGACAACTGAACCAGTTCCAGCAGCTCAATGCGGTGACGATTTCGGGCTTCCCTGTCGTGAGCATGGGCGAGGCGATCGAGACCGTCCGCCAGATCGCCCGGGAGGAAGCGCCGGTGGGGTTCGCCTTCGATTACGCCGGGGCGTCGCGCCAATTCGTACAGGAAGGCAGCGCGTTGTGGGTGACCTTTGCCCTGGCACTGGCGATCATCTTCCTGGTACTGGCCGCGCAGTTCGAAAGCTTCCGGGACCCGCTGGTGATCCTGGTGACCGTGCCGCTGTCGATTTGCGGCGCCTTGATTCCGCTGTTCCTCGGCTGGTCGAGCATGAACATCTATACCCAGGTGGGGCTGGTGACGCTGATTGGCCTGATCAGCAAGCATGGGATCCTGATTGTCGAATTCGCCAACCAGCTGCGCAGGGAACAGAACCTGACACCTCGGGAAGCCGTGGAACAAGCCGCGTCGATTCGTCTGCGGCCAGTACTGATGACCACCGCTGCAATGGTGTTCGGCATGGTGCCGCTCATCTTCGCCACAGGCGCCGGGGCGGTGAGCCGTTTCGACATCGGCACGGTGATCGCTACCGGAATGTCGATTGGCACCTTGTTCACGTTGTTCGTGTTGCCTTGCGTCTACACGCTGCTGGCCAAGCCGGACAAGGCCTGACGCTGTGTGGTTTGGAATCCAAAAAAAAAGGCCTCGCACAAGCGAGGCCTTTATCTTGGCTTCATGTCGCTCAACTCTGCGGCCTCATCCCTTGGGACAGGCTGAACATGAACAGCAGCAGATCATCGTCCGGTCGGATCGCCTCGCTGGCCTTGGCCACGCGCGGCAGGGGACAATGCGCCCCCGCACTGGACGCACTGAGGATCTGCGAGCGTGGCTGCTCCCACACAGCCACCGCCATCGATGCAACTGCCAGGGCTCCAACTAAAAACAAACCTCTAGCAATTTCTAATTTCATCGCTATAAACCTTTGATAGCGCTGCCAAACGCCGCCTCGTAAAAGTAGACGAGTTTTTTCCAGTCAACGTCGCTAAACGACGAGTGGCGCCGCAACTGCTTCAGGTCATGGGAGGCTGCACGCTGGGCGGTCAGGCGCTGGCGACACTTCTCAAAATCGAGCAAAGCCACTTCGGCCTTGGCCGCCTCGCCTTCCCCGGTCACGCGTACAAAGACATGTTTGATGTAGATACAGCCATGTTGCCAACGGCCCTTGTGCATGCGCGCCAGGTTTTCAGCCAGCGCCAGGAGGATTTGATCATGCACGGCTTCGCCATGGCGCTCGCGCCCTCCCCCGGCATACCAGTGCTCGATCTCTTCAAATCCTTCCAGTGCCTGGGTCACCAGCAGCGCACGCCACTTGTGAACCGGGTCCCGCTGGGCGCTACAGAAAATGAGCTGGGGGACGCGAACACCCAATCGGGTCAACGCCAGAAGTGCGTCTTGCTCGCGCAGCACCGTCGGTCTACCGAATGGGTGCAACCAGCTGCGATAAATATGTCCGGTCTGACGCTTGGCATAAAGCAGTTTGCCGTCCTTGCTCTTGATACGTTGTACGCCGCTTTCACCGCCGCGACGTACATTGGGCTCTTCCACCCACTCACCCTGCTGACTCCAGAAATGTTCAAAGTCACCGGGGAAAACCGTTGATCCCTCTACTGCCTGCACACCCATGCCTTTACCTCTTGCGTAATACATAAACTCGCCACATGGCATAGAGCGGTAGAAAATCCAGTCGTTCCTGAATGCGAAACCCTGCCTGCCGAAACTCCTCCTCTATTGTAGCCACCGGTAACACAAATCGATTCTGGTAGCCTTTTTGCCCACGAGTGCGTTCCTGGCGCTTGCGCTTCCAGGCCTTGAAATTGCCATCGACCCACAACGAAACGATCACGCTGTCGCGGCTGACACGCTGGAATTCCCTAAGAATCGCCCGTCG
Organism: Pseudomonas sp. RL_105y_Pfl2_101; assembly: GCF_963970585.1. Lineage (NCBI taxonomy): Bacteria > Pseudomonadati > Pseudomonadota > Gammaproteobacteria > Pseudomonadales > Pseudomonadaceae > Pseudomonas > Pseudomonas sp. RL_105y_Pfl2_101. The sequence continues at coordinate 91,682 of NZ_CAXAPG010000006.1, read as the reverse complement.
ATGCGCGGGTTCACCAATGTGGTGCAACAGGCGCATGCAAAAAATGCTGTCGACGGCGTTATCAGGCAAGGCGATGTCGAACGCAGAAGTGTGCAAGGGTTGTACCCGTTTCACAACATCGGCCGGTTGAGCCTCCATTGCGGTCTTGAGCATGGCCTCGGAATTGTCCGCGCCAATGATGACCCGGTTCAGTTTTTCGGCCAACAAGGGCCAGAAGCGCCCGGCACCGCACGGCAAATCCAACACCAAGCCTGGATCACCCACGAGTGCCAATGCGCGTCGTGCCAGTTGCTGGTCTCGCCGGTTGGAAAGACGGCGACTCAAGCTGCTTCGATGTTTATCGAAGTACCTCTGGGCATGCTGCTCATCGTACTTTTCGGAGAAATCGAGTTTGATAGGGTCGGGCATCGATGGGAGCCTCCATGAGTGAATAGCTCCCACCTTATGAATCCACATGTCAGGGTCAGGTCATCTCGTTGTGAAAACTTTGTCATGTAAATGACCGAGTCTTTACAGGATTTTTCCAACCTGAGCGATCATGCCTTCGGATTCAGCTCCACCTCGAAACGGCAACCATTGGGCTCCATCGTGCTGAGACTCACCGTCCAGCCCTGGTTCTCGCAAATCCGTTGCACCAGTGACAGCCCCAACCCCAGCCCCTCGCCGCGCTTTTCGTTGCCGCGCACGAATGGCTCGAACATCGCCTCGCGCTTCTCCTCCGGGATGCCTACGCCGCTGTCCTCGACCACGAAGCCGGTAGCAGACAACGAGAGACGGATGAACCCCCGGTCGGTGTAGTGCAAGGCATTTCGCAGCAGGTTGCCCATGACGGCGGTCAGGAACGTGGCGTTATACAGGGTGTCGAGGGTTTCCCCCGGTTCGAAGATCAGCGTCAAGCCTTTGGATTCGATGGGGTCGCGCCACACCCCGAGGAGATTTTCAGCCACCGGTGCAAGGCTCAGCCGAGGCGACATGCCGTTGTCTTCGCGCTGGGCCCTGGCGAGCATCAGGAAGGTTTGCACCAGTTCGCGCATTTCTTCACTGGCCCGATTGATACGCTCGACCTGCGTGCGGCCGCGCGGGTCCAGTGCTGGGTTTTCCAGCAGCAGTTCGCAAGAAGTCGCCAGGACCATCAAGGGCGTGCGCAACTCGTGACTCACGTCGCTGGTGAACAGTCGTTCACGGCTCAGGGCCTGGCGCAAGCGCCCCAGTGTTGCGTCGAATGCCACGGCCAGTTCACCGACTTCATCGGCAGCATAATCCGGGGCCAGCGGCGGAGCCAAACCCAGGAGCTGATCGCGATGGCGCACTTGCCGGGCCAGGCGAACCACCGGCGCTATCACCCGGCGTGCCAGGACCCAGCCTAAAAATACCGCCAGTGCCAGGCTGAGCACAAAGCCCACCAGCACCACGGCGAACAGCACCCGCTCGCGCTCTTCGAAGTCGCTCTGGTCCTGCAGCAACACGTAATGCCGACCGTCAACGATCTCGACCATGGCGTGATACGACAACTGATCGCGAAACACTTCGTGGAAACCACGCTCCAGATGGCGCAGGTCCTTGGGCAACTCGAAGTCACCTGGACCACCGCTGAAATAAAACAATTGGTCGGGTTCCGGGCGATGGTTCCAGTCCGAGACACTGTCCATCAACAGCAAGCGTTGCAGATCGCCGCCAAGCCCGGCAGAAATCAGTTTCTCTTCAACCAAGTGGACCGTCGCTACGATACCCATGGCGAAAGCGCCAGCCACCAATGCGCTCATCAGCGCAAAGGCGATGATGATCCGTTGGGCGAGGCTCTGCTTAAACTCCATCCCGACCCTCGGCCAAGCGATAGCCGACGCCATGTACGGTGTGCAATAACGGTTTGTCGAACGGCTTGTCGATTACCTGGCGCAGTTGATGGACGTGGCTGCGCAGGCTGTCGCTGTCCGGGCAATCATCGCCCCACAACGCTTCTTCGAGGATTTCTCGACGCAGCACGTGAGGACTTTTCTGCATCAGTACCGCCAGCAGCTTGAGGCCTACAGGGTTGAGCTTGAGCAGCTTGCCTTCACGCGTCACTTCCAGGGTATCGAGGTCGTAGCTCAGGTCGCCGACCTGCAAGGCTCGGCGGCCACCGCCCTGGGCCCGACGCATGACGGCTTCGATCCGCGCCGCCAGCTCCGACAGGGCAAACGGTTTGATCAGGTAGTCATCGGCCCCGGACTTGAAGCCCTGCAGACGATCGTCCAACTGATCCCGGGCGGTGAGCATGATCACCGGCGTATCACGCCGGGCGTCTTCGCGCAGGCGCTTGCACAAGGTGTAGCCGTCGATGCCCGGCAGCATGATGTCGAGCACGATCAGGTCGTAGTGTTCGGTCGCGGCCAGGTGCAACCCCGACAAACCGTCCTGGGCACAATCGACGGTGTAGCCCTTGAGCCCCAGGTAATCGGCCAGGTTGGCCAGGATGTCTCGGTTGTCTTCGACCAATAAAATTCGCATGGGCACCTCTGCGTACACAGTTAACGGCCATCTTGGCCCGCGCAGCTTACGGCCAAGTCTGGCTTACGGCTAGGATTGTATCGGCTGTAGGCGCGAGCTTGCTCGCGATAGCGGTGGGTCAGCCGGCATCAATGCTGGATCGACGCTTTCGCGAGCAAGCGCCCACAAAGGTTGAGTGAGCCCAGGAGCAAGACTGTGCGGGCATTGACGAGTTTTTCACCCAACATTCACACCGCCCCGACGCAACGCAGACCAGACTGCGCGACGCGTTGCTTACGAAAACCTCCACCAAAGGTACTGCCATGGTCTCCACCGCCATCCGCCCTGCTTCCAGACCCCTGAATTTCTGGGTTGCCCTGGGCCTGCCTGCCGTTGTCGCAGCGACGCTGGTGTTGCTGGAGTTGACCACGCTGGACATGGACGTGGCCAAGCTGTTTTACGACCCGATGTCGGGTGGATTCATCGGTCGGCACAGTTTTTTTCTGGAAGACATCCTGCACGATCGAGCCAAACAGGTGGTTATCGTATTCTCCGTGCTGGCGGTCGTGGGACTCATCAGCTCGTTCTTCATCACCCGGCTCAAACCGTTCAAGCGCGAACTCGGTTGCCTGGTGCTGTCCCTGGCACTGGCGACGTCCTTCGTCACGCCGATGAAAGCGGTGACGGCGGTGCAATGCCCCTGGAGCCTGAAAGAATTCGGCGGCAAGGAAACCTATAGCGAGCTGCTGAGCCCACGTCCGGCCACGAACAAACCCGGTCGATGCTGGCCCGGCGGTCACGCCGCCACCGGGTTCACGCTGTTTGCGCTGTTCTTCGTCCTGCGCGACCGCCGCCCGCGCCTGGCCCGTCAGGTCCTAGTATTCGCTTTTACTTTGGGAACAGTCTTCTCCGTGGGTCGGATGATGCAAGGGGCGCACTTCTTTTCCCACAATGTGTGGACGGCGGTGTTCTGTTGGCTGATCTGCCTGGGGTGTTACTACTACATCCTGTACCGACCGGCCGTCATGGCTGATCGCGTAGCATTGAGCCAGCCCGTCGACGCCTGAAAAGCGCCCCGGACAAACCCTGTGGCAGTTGGGTCCAGCTCAATGCTGGGATAAACCCAAGGCAAAAAAAACCCCGCTTGCTTTCGCAGGCGGGGTTTTTCGCTACAGGGGTAAGGCTGGCTTACATCATGCCGCCCATGCCACCCATGCCGCCCATGTCTGGCATACCGCCGCCAGCTGGAGCGTCTTCCTTGATTTCAGCGATCATCGCCTCGGTGGTGATCATCAGGCTGGCAATCGACGAAGCCGCTTGCAGAGCCGAACGAGTCACTTTGGCTGGGTCCAGGATACCCATTTCGATCATGTCGCCGTATTCGCCGGTAGCAGCGTTGTAACCGTAGTTACCCGAACCCTGCTTGACCTTGTCGACCACAACGCTTGGCTCGTCGCCGGAGTTTGCAACGATCTGGCGCAGCGGTGCTTCAACAGCACGACGCAGCAACTGGATGCCCACGTTCTGGTCATCGTTGTCGCCTTTGAGTTCGCTGATGGCTTGCAGGGCACGAACCAGTGCCACGCCACCGCCAGGTACCACGCCTTCTTCGACGGCTGCGCGGGTAGCGTGCAGGGCGTCTTCAACGCGGGCTTTCTTCTCTTTCATTTCAACTTCGGAACCAGCGCCAACCTTGATCACTGCAACGCCGCCAGACAGCTTGGCCAGGCGCTCTTGCAGTTTTTCACGGTCGTAGTCGGACGAAGTCTCGGCCACTTGTGCGCGGATCTGAGTCACGCGAGCCTGGATATCAGACTCGACGCCGGCACCGTCGATGACGGTGGTGTTTTCCTTGGACAGGATCACGCGCTTGGCGTTACCCAGGTGCTCCAGGGTGGTGCTTTCCAGGCTCAGGCCGATCTCTTCGGAGATAACGGTACCGCCGGTCAGTACGGCGATGTCCTGCAGCATGGCCTTGCGACGGTCGCCGAAGCCTGGTGCCTTGACGGCAGCGACTTTAACGATGCCACGCATGTTGTTCACGACCAGGGTCGCCAGGGCTTCGCCTTCAACGTCTTCAGCCACGATCAGCAGTGGGCGGCCGGCTTTGGCAACGGCTTCCAGCACTGGCAGCATTTCGCGGATGTTGGAGATTTTTTTGTCGACCAGCAGGATCAGCGGGCTCTCAAGCTCGGCAACCATGGTGTCCGGCTTGTTGACGAAGTACGGCGACAGGTAGCCACGGTCGAACTGCATGCCTTCTACAACCGACAGTTCGTTTTCCAGGCCCGAGCCTTCTTCAACGGTGATCACGCCTTCTTTACCGACTTTTTCCATGGCTTCGGCAATGATGTCGCCGATGGAGTTGTCGGAGTTGGCCGAGATGGTGCCGACCTGAGCGATGGCCTTGGTGTCAGCGCATGGCTTGGACAGGGCTTTAAGCTCTTTGACGATGGCGATGGTCGCCTTGTCGATGCCGCGCTTGAGGTCCATCGGGTTCATGCCGGCAGCGACAGCCTTGAGGCCTTCGTTGACGATCGATTGAGCCAGAACGGTCGCGGTGGTGGTGCCGTCACCGGCGTCGTCGTTGGCACGGGAGGCAACGTCTTTGACCAGCTGCGCGCCCATGTTTTCGAAACGGTCTTTCAGCTCGATTTCTTTGGCTACGGAAACGCCGTCCTTGGTGATGGTCGGAGCGCCGAAGCTCTTCTCGATGATCACGTTACGACCTTTAGGGCCCAGGGTCGCTTTTACTGCGTCAGCCAGGACGTTGACACCGGCGAGCATTTTCTTGCGGGCGGAATCGCCGAATTTAACTTCTTTAGCAGCCATGATCGATAATCCTTAAATACTTTGTAGTAACGGGAAAATGAGCGGGGGAATCAGCCTTCCAGGACAGCGAGGATTTCGTTCTCGCTCATCACCAGCAGGTCTTCGCCGTCGACTTTCACTGTGTTGCTGCCGGAGTAAGGGCCGAACACAACCTTGTCACCCACTTTCACGGCCAGTGCACGCACTTCACCGTTTTCCAGTGCCTTGCCTGGGCCTACAGCGAGAACTTCACCGTGGTTGGCTTTTTCAGCAGCCGAACCTGGCAGGACGATACCGCCAGCGGTTTTCTTCTCTTCTTCGCTGCGACGGATGACGACGCGGTCATGCAGAGGACGAAGCTTCATTGTCGATCTCTCCTAATTTTTGGTTTTCATCGGCCGGTGTAGTCCCGGCGGGTTTAACAAAGCCGGCAGAGCCGGGTGCGGTTCGTCAGTCGAACCGCAGAAGTCTGTCCGGTGTCGCCACCGGAAACCTTGCGGTGACCGTTACATAAGGGCGTACAAGTGAATTACAAGGGTGGGGGTAGAATTTTTTTTACTTCACGCAGCCAAAACGAACACGGCGCCCGATGGCGCCGTGGTGAGGATTTTACTTGGAGTCGCGGTGTTCGAATTCGCCTTCGATCACGTTGGGCTCGCGGCCCAAAGGCTCGCGCGGGGCCGGACCGCCGCGGGGCTGGAGGTCATCGGCGAAGGCGCGCTGACGCATCGCCTGCTCTTCGGCGCGCTGGCGCATTTTATTGGCCAGCAACCGACGGGTGAACGGCAACAGCATGACCAGGCCCAGCACGTCGCTGATAAAACCTGGAAGGATCAACAGGCCGCCACCCAGGGCCAGCATCAGGCCTTCGAGCATGGTCTGGGCGGGCAGCTCGCCACGGTTCAGGCTTTCACGGGCACGCAACGCCGTGGCCAGGCCGGCAATGCGCAGCACGAGCACGCCGAGCATCGAGCCGAGAATGACCAGCAGCAGCGCCGGGAAAAACCCGATCGCACCGCTGACCTTGACGAATACGAACAGCTCCAACACCGGGAACAGCAGAAAGAGCAACAAAAAAGGGCGCATCAAATGGTTCCTCAACGCAAGAATGCCTTGCTATGAAACCCTAAATGACGTCGCCCTTTCGTGAATTCAAGCGTCGAGCTCGGCATTTTTCGGCCATTGCTCGGCGTGAGCCAGATAAACCAAGGCTTCGCGCACTTGTGTCGGGGTGTTGCAAGGCGTCGGAAAAGCCAGCCAGTACAGGCCTTGGCCTATACGCAGGTGCATGCCTTCGCTGTCGATGCCCACCAATTGCGCCGGTTCGCTTTTCGGCAGGCCGGCCAGCTCCACGTAATGGGCAATGGCCTTGGCGTGATCGGCATTCATGTGCTCGATCATGCTGGTTTCGGCTTTGTTGGCGAAAGGATTGGCCAGGGTGAGCTGGTCGATCCAGTGGATAGCGCCAAAGCCGCCAATGTAGCGATGACGCACCGGGTCGAGCACCCAGAAATCGAAATCATGGGCCTTGTGGTAGTTCTGCGAATCAGGGAAATAGCGGTAGTAACGCTCGGCGGCAGCCTCGATGGCGGTACTGTCTTCGAGTTGGCGGGCCTCGGCCAGGTAGGTCAGGCGCCCCACGGCTTGTACATCCTCGGCGCCCCGCTCGCCCACCAGCATCGAACACTTAGGGTCTTTTTGCAGATTATGAGTGTGCTGGGCGATACGGCTGATCAGGATCAGTGGTCGGCCTTGTTCGTCCAGGCAATAGGGCACCACGGAGCCGAACGGGAAGCCAGGCATGGATTTGGAATGAGTGGCGAGCACTCCACGGTACTCCTTGAGCAGCAGTTCCCGGGCGTGCTTGTCAGCTTCAACGCTCAATTTATGACTCCTTTTATGAAATTCGTCTAGAAAACGGTCAGGAGACTGGAGTAATGTTCCGGTACGCCTATGGGACAGTTCTCGCGTGCAGTCGGGCTACACCGTTGCAAATCGAGAGACCTCCCAAAAGGTCCCCCTCCACCGCTGCGCCACCTGGACATGAGCATGCAACTCACTGACAAAGTAATCATTATCACCGGCGGTTGCCAGGGCCTGGGCCGCTCCATGGCCGAGTATCTCGCGGGCAAAGGTGCGAAGCTCGCCCTGGTGGACCTCAACCAGGAAAAACTCGACCAGGCGGTTGCTGCGTGTGTAGCCAAGGGCGTCGAAGCCCAGGCGTACCTGTGCAACGTTGCCAGTGAGGAGCAGGTCAGCGACATGGTCGCCCGGGTCGCCGAGGACTTCGGCGCGATCCACGGCCTGATCAACAACGCCGGGATCCTGCGTGACGGCCTGCTGCTCAAGGTCAAGGACGGCGAAATGACCAAGATGAGCCTGGCCCAGTGGCAGGCCGTGATCGACGTCAACCTCACCGGTGTATTCCTGTGCACCCGTGAAGTGGCGGCGAAAATGGTCGAGCTGAAGAACAGCGGCGCCATCATCAATATCTCGTCGATCTCCCGCGCCGGCAACGTCGGCCAGACTAACTACTCGGCGGCCAAGGCCGGTGTAGCCGCTGCCACCGTGACCTGGGCCAAGGAACTGGCACGCTACGGCATCCGTGTCGCCGGCATCGCACCGGGTTTCATCGAAACCGAGATGACCCTGGGCATGAAGCCCGAGGCCCTGGAAAAAATGACCTCGGGGATCCCGCTCAAGCGCATGGGCAAACCTGAGGAGATTGCTCATTCGGCGGCGTATATTTTCGAGAACGACTATTACACCGGTCGGATCCTGGAGATGGATGGCGGGTTGCGGATCTAAACCCAGCGCATAACAAATGTGGGAGCACAGGCTTGCTCCCACATGGAATTGCAGTTCAGTCGATCAATCGTCGCTCATAGTGATGTTCGGCATCGCCGGTGACGCAGCCTCTTGCAACACGATCCGCGCGCCCACGTGGCGGGCCAATTCCTGATAGACCATGGCGATCTGGCTGTCCGGTTCAGCGATGACCGTCGGCTTGCCGCCATCGGCCTGTTCGCGGATCAGCATCGACAGCGGCAGCGAAGCCAGCAATTCGACGCCGTATTGGCTCGCCAGTTTTTCCCCGCCGCCTTCGCCGAACAAGTGCTCGGCATGCCCGCAGTTCGAGCAGATGTGCACGGCCATGTTCTCCACCACGCCCAACACCGGGATGTTGACCTTGCGGAACATCTCCACACCCTTGCGCGCGTCCAGCAAGGCCAGGTCTTGAGGCGTGGTAACGATCACCGCACCGGCCACCGGGACTTTCTGCGCCAGGGTCAGTTGGATATCGCCGGTGCCCGGTGGCATGTCGATCACCAGGTAATCCAGGTCGCCCCACGCGGTTTGCGTGACCAGTTGCAGCAAGGCACCGGAAACCATCGGCCCACGCCAGACCATCGGCGTGTTGTCGTCGGTCAGGAAGGCCATGGACATGACCTCCACGCCATGGGACTGGATCGGCACGAACCACTTCTGGTCCTTGACCTGCGGCCGGGTGCCCTCGGCAACACCGAACATGATGCCCTGGCTCGGACCGTAAATGTCGGCATCGAGAATCCCGACCTTCGCCCCTTCACGGGCCAGCGCCAGGGCCAGGTTGGCCGCGGTAGTGGACTTGCCCACGCCGCCCTTGCCCGAGGCCACAGCGATCACGTTCTTGACGTTCGCCAGCCCCGGGACCTGAGCCTGAGCCTTGTGAGCGGCGATCACACAGGTAATGTCGACTTTGGCGGCGCTCACCCCGTCCAGGGCCTCGATCGCCATTTGCAGCATCTGCGCCCAGCCGCTCTTGAACAGGTCGGCGGCGTAGCCGATTTCCAACTGGACACTGACGCGATCGCCCTGGATGTCGATGGCGCGCACGCATCCGGCGCTGACCGGGTCCTGGTTCAGGTAAGGGTCGGTGTACTGGCGAAGGACGGTTTCTACCGCTGCGCGATTGACGGCGCTCATGGGCAACTCCGATAGCAAGACTTGAAAACAGGCCGCTATCCTACGCCGCGCGCTCCCGCGTGGCGACCCGATTAAGGGCGACGAACCCTCTTGTGACGAGGGAGCTTGCCCCCGCTCGACCCTGTAGAAGCTGTGGAGCTGTCGAGTGCAACGAGGCTGCGATCTTTCCCCAGCCAATTGAATCCCAAGCGAAAGATCAAAGATCAAAAGATCGCAGGCTTCGCCAGCTCCTACAGGGCCCAGCGGGAGCAAGCTCCCTCGCCACGGATTCGGTGGGAAACAGGCCGGCAGGGTGAAATATATTTCCCAGCGCTTTATAGTGGCCGACCTCCGTTTCATCAAGTAGCCGAGCCCCATGTCCGAGCCACGCAAGATCCTCGTCACCAGCGCCCTGCCCTATGCCAATGGTTCGATTCACCTCGGCCATATGCTGGAGTACATCCAGACCGATATGTGGGTGCGCTTCCAGAAGCATCGCGGCAATCAATGCATTTATGTCTGCGCCGACGACGCCCACGGTTCGGCCATCATGCTGCGCGCAGAAAAGGAAGGCATCACCCCGGAACAACTGATCGCCAACGTCCAGGCTGAACACAGCGCCGACTTTGCCGAGTTCCTGGTGGACTTCGACAACTTCCACTCCACTCACGCCGAAGAAAACCGTGAGCTGTCGAGCCAGATCTACCTGAAACTGCGTGACGCCGGACACATCGCCACCCGTTCGATCACCCAGTATTTCGACCCGGAAAAGAAAATGTTCCTGGCCGACCGCTTCATCAAGGGCACCTGCCCGAAATGCGGCACTGAAGACCAGTACGGCGATAACTGCGAAAAATGCGGCGCCACCTACGCACCGACCGACCTGAAGGACCCGAAATCGGCGATTTCCGGGGCGACACCGGTGCTCAAGGACTCCCAGCACTTCTTCTTCAAGCTGCCGGACTTCCAGCAGATGCTGCAAGCCTGGACCCGCAGCGGCACCCTGCAGGACGCCGTCGCCAACAAGATCGCCGAATGGCTCGATGCCGGCCTGCAACAGTGGGACATTTCCCGCGATGCGCCGTACTTCGGCTTCGAGATCCCCGACGAACCCGGCAAGTATTTCTATGTGTGGCTGGACGCCCCGATCGGCTACATGGCGAGTTTCAAGAACCTGTGCGACCGCACGCCGGAGCTGGACTTCGACGCGTTCTGGAGCAAGGACTCCAGCGCCGAGCTGTATCACTTCATCGGCAAGGACATCGTCAACTTCCACGCGCTGTTCTGGCCCGCCATGCTCGAAGGTGCCGGCTTCCGTAAACCGACCGGCATCAATGTCCACGGCTACCTGACCGTCAACGGCCAGAAAATGTCCAAGTCCCGCGGCACCTTCATCAAGGCCCGGACCTACCTGGACCACCTGTCCCCGGAATACCTACGCTACTACTACGCGGCCAAGCTCGGCCGCGGCGTCGACGACCTGGACCTGAACCTCGAAGACTTCGTACAGAAGGTCAACTCCGACCTGGTGGGCAAGGTCGTCAACATTGCCAGCCGTTGCGCCGGCTTCATCCACAAGGGCAACGCCGGAGTCCTGGTCGCTGGCAACGCCGCGCCGGAACTGACCGACGCCTTCCTGGCGGCGGCGCCAAGCATCGCCGAGGCCTACGAGTCCCGCGACTTTGCCCGTGCCATGCGCGAAATCATGGCCCTGGCCGACCGCGCCAATGCCTGGATCGCCGACAAGGCGCCCTGGTCCCTGGCCAAGCAGGAAGGCAAACAGGACGAAGTCCAGGCGATCTGCGCCCTGGGCATCAACCTGTTCCGCCAACTGGTGATTTTCCTCAAGCCGGTGCTGCCGCTGCTGGCCGCCGATGCCGAGGCGTTCCTCAACGTCGCGCCGCTGACCTGGAATGATCATCAGACGCTGCTGAGCAACCATCAGTTGAACGCGTTCAAGCCGTTGATGACCCGTATCGACGCCACCAAGGTGCAAGCCATGACCGACGCCTCCAAGGAAGACCTGGCCGCCAGCCAGACCGACACCGGCGCGCCTGCCGGGAACGGCGAACTGGCCAAGGACCCGCTGTCGCCGGAAATCGAATTCGACGCCTTTGCCGCCGTTGACCTGCGTGTGGCGCTGATCGTCAAGGCCGAGGCCGTCGAAGGCGCCGACAAGCTGCTGCGCCTGACCCTGGACATTGGCGACGAACAACGCAACGTGTTCTCCGGCATCAAGAGTGCCTACCCGGACCCGGCCAAGCTCGAAGGTCGGTTGACGATGATGATCGCCAACCTCAAGCCGCGAAAAATGCGCTTTGGTATCTCCGAAGGCATGGTGATGGCGGCAGGCCCTGGCGGCGAGGAAATCTACCTCTTGAGCCCTGACAGCGGTGCCAAGCCGGGCCAGCGGATCAAGTAACACGAGCGCTTGCGGCACCGATCCCACAGTTGCCTTGCAGGTGACTGTGGGATTTTCATATCTGGCCCACGCCCCCGGCGTGCCAGATAATGCCTAATCTTGTAACAGGCCCTTTGTCGCCAACACGCCCATGACCGAAATCGTCCTCACGCTGTTCAGCGCTGCCCTGATCAACAACCTGGTGTTGCACTGGCCGCTGGGCGTCAATCCGCTGCTGGCGGCCAATGGCAGGACGCAGGTACACGCCTTGGGGCTGGCGACGGCATGCCTGATGCTGATCGTTGGCACCCTGGGCTATCTGATCGATCATGGGCTGTTGGCGCCGACAAACCTGGTCTCGCTGCGCCTGTTGGCCTGGCTGTCCTTGAGTGTTTTGCTAATTGGCCCCTTGCTGCGCCTGCTGGCACGCTGGCGGCCGGCAATGTCGTTCGAGGGGTTGTGGCCGCTGTTGCTGGGTAATGCCGGCATACTGAGCGTCACGCTGCTCAACGGCCAGGATGAGCGAGGCCTGAGCCATGCCATTGCCCTGAGTCTGGGTGCCGGGCTGGGGTTCTGGCTGGTGCTGAGCCTGTTCGACGATCTGCGCCAGCGCACCTTTAATAATGATATTCCCTTGCCCTTTCGGGGCCTGCCGATTCAGTTGATCAGCGCCGGACTGATGGCGGTGGCCTTTCTCGGATTGCGCGGGCTGGTCAAAACATGAGCCTGATTCAACGTATCGACGCCCTGCTGCCGCAGACCCAATGTGGCAAGTGCGGCCATCCCGGGTGTAAGCCCTACGCCGAAGGCATCGCCCAGGGCGAGCCGATCAATAAATGTCCGCCCGGGGGCCGCGAAACCATCGCCGCCCTGGCCGAGCTGATGAAAATACCGGTGCTGGAGCTGGACACCAGCCGCGGCGTGGCCCCAGCGCAAATCGCTTTTATCCGTGAAGCCGAATGCATCGGCTGCACCAAATGCATCCAGGCCTGTCCGGTGGATGCGATTATCGGCGCCGCCAAGCTGATGCACACCGTCCTCATCGACGAATGCACAGGCTGCGATCTGTGCGTGGCGCCCTGCCCGGTCGATTGCATTGAAATGCACCCGCTGCCGACGGCAAACGTGCTGCCGATCGTCGGCGACCTGGCCTTCAGCGCCGAAGAACAGCAGGCGCGAACCGCCAAGCGCAATCATGCCCGGCGCCGCTTCGAACAACGCAATGTCCGCCTGCGCCGCGAAGAAGAGCAGCGCCAGGCTGAACGCCTGGCTCGAACCCAACGAGCAGCGCAGGCCCAGGCTCAAACCCAGGACCCGGCACTCGACCCCGTACAAGCGGCACTGGAGCGCGTGCGTGCGCAAAAAAACGCCACGGCCGATGCCGCCTTGAAAAAAGCCAAGGTCGACCTGGCCATGAGCCGGGCGCAGTTGAACAAATCCTTGAAAGCGTTCGGCCACCCGCCAACCTTCGAGCAGCAATCGCAACTGATCGTGCTGCAACGCCAGTTCGAAGCGGCCGAGCAGGCCCTGAGCCAACTGGAAAATGCCATACCCGCGACCGCGCCAGCCCCTGCACCGACGCAAAGCGCCGAGCTGAAGCGGGCCAAGATCCAACTGGCGATGCGTCGCGCTGAACTCAGCAAAGCCCGGGCAGCTACGGCATCGGATGAACAACTGCAGGCATTGGAACAAGCGGTGACGGATGCCGAACGCCAGGTGGACGCCCATGCCGCCTCTTGAGCCCATGGACGACCGGTTGCGCCAAGCAATGATGCGAGTGTTGCTGGCGACGCTGCCCGGCGTGTTGGCGTTGCTGTGGTTCCATGGCTGGGGCGTGGCGCTCAACCTGCTGTTGTCCGGCGTTACGGCGCTAGCAGTCGAAGCGTTGGTGCTGCGTCTGCGACGCCGACCATTCAAGCCCGACCTGAACGATGGCAGCGCCCTGGTCAGCGCCACGCTGCTGGCTCTGGCCCTGCCGGCCTATTGCCCCTGGTGGCTGACCGTCACGGCGGCCGCCTGCGCCTTGCTGTTGGGCAAGCACCTGTGGGGCGGCGTCGGCAGCAACCCGTTCAACCCGGCGATGCTCGGGTATGCCCTGGTACTGGTGGCGTTTCCGTCCCAGATGAGCCACTGGCCGGCCCTCCATGGCATGGGCCTGTCTGAAGGCCTGCAGCAGGTATTCGGCGTTCATCCGGAGCCCGACGCCTGGGCCGGGGCGACCGCACTGGACAGCCTGCGAATCAACACGAACCTGACCGTCGATGAACTGTTCGCCGACAATCCGGCGTTCGGGCGTTTCGGTGGCCGGGGTGTCGAATGGGTCAACCTGGCCTTCCTGGCGGGCGGTCTGTTTCTGCTGCAACAACGGGTGTTCAGTTGGCATGCACCCGTGGGCATGCTGGTGAGCCTGTCCATCGCCAGCCTGCTGTGTTGGAACGGTTCGGGTTCGGACTCCCATGGCTCGCCGCTGTTTCATCTGTTCAGCGGCGCAACCATGCTCGGCGCGTTTTTTATCGCGACCGAACCGGTCTCGGGTGCCAAGGTGCCTCTCGCTCGCCTGCTGTTTGGCGCGGGCATGGGATTGCTGGTCTATCTGATACGCACCTGGGGTGGCTACCCGGACGGCGTGGCATTCGCGGTGTTGTTGATGAACCTCGGCGTGCCGGCGCTGGACCGGTTTGCCGAAGCGCGACAACGGCGGCCACTGACATGAACAATCCCCTCGGCGTCGCAATCCTGACCTTGTTGATCGGCCTGGGTATCGGTGCCACTTACCTCACCCACCTCGGCACGGCCGGGCGCATCGAGGCCCAGCAGCAAACGCTGGCGAACAGGGCCTTGCTCGAGGTGCTGCCCACCGACCACTATGATAACCAGCCATTGACGCACCCCGTTGTCACAGCCTCGGTGCCCCTGGCCCATAGCACGCTGCTGGGTGGCTACCTGGCGACTCGCAGCGGCCAACCCAGCGCCGTGCTGCTGCGTAGCCAAGCGCTGGGCTATGAAGGCAGCATCGAATTGCTGGTCGCCATCGATCCACAGGGCCGGTTGCTGGGCGTCAAGACCCTGCGCCAATCCGAGACACCCGGATTGGGCGCGGCGATTGCCGGCTGGCCGAACGCCTGGTTGCAAACCTTCACGGGTAAATCACGCCAGGCGCCTGATGACAGCGGCTGGGCCTTGAAAAAGGACCAGGGGCAGTTCGATCAACTGGCAGGCGCGACAGTGACGTCCCGGGCGGTCCTCCAGGCTGTTCACGATGCGCTGCGTTACTTCGACGAGCACAAGGCTCAGTTGATGGGGGTGGCTGCGAATGAATAAGCCATGGGGGCTGACACACGGCCTGCTGCTCGTCCCATTGGTCGGCGCGAGCGATTCGCTGGTTGGCGCGCTGGGGTTATGGCTGGCCTGGGCTTTGGTTCTTTTCAGCCATGGCTTGGCAATGGGGCTTGTCCGGCAACGCCTGACAGTCGGTCAACGGCTGCTCGCCTCCATCGTATTGGCCGCGACCCTGACCACCTGCATTGGCCTTGTCGCCCAGGCTTGGGCGCTGGAGTTGTATCGACCGTTGAGCCTTTACGTTGGCTGGACCGCCCTGAGCTGCGTAGCACTGGAGCATGAGGGTTTCTTCGTTGAGTCTCGCTGGCCCGGACGCCTCAGACTGGCCGGGCAGTTTGGCCTTTTGATGATCAGTCTGGGTGCCATGCGTGGGCTGATTGGCAGCGGCCTGCCCCTGGCCCTGCTCGCCCCAGGCGGGTTCATTCTGCTCGGGCTGCTGTTGGCGGCCCGGCAGGCCTGGACGGTCGCCAAACCCCATTCATCCGTTGAGGAAACGCCGCGCCCATGAACGCCGCAAAACGCCTGGAAATATTTCGTCGCCTTCACGAAGACAACCCGGAACCGAAAACCGAACTGGCCTATTCCTCGCCGTTCGAGTTGCTGATCGCAGTCATCCTGTCAGCCCAGTCCACCGACGTCGGCGTCAATAAAGCCACGGCCAAACTTTATCCGGTGGCCAATACGCCGGAGGCGATCTACGCCTTGGGCGTCGAAGGACTGTCCGACTACATCAAGACCATCGGGCTGTTCAACAGTAAGGCCAAAAACGTGATCGAAACCTGCCGCCTGCTGATCGAGCGCCACGGCAGTGAGGTCCCTCAGACTCGTGAGGCGCTGGAAGCCCTTCCGGGGGTCGGCCGCAAAACCGCCAACGTCGTGCTCAATACCGCGTTTCGGCAGTTGACCATGGCGGTCGACACCCACATTTTCCGCGTCAGCAACCGCACCGGGCTGGCCCCCGGTAAAAACGTGGTGGAGGTCGAGAATAAACTGATGAAATTTGTTCCCAAGGATTTCCTGCTGGACTCCCATCACTGGCTCATCCTTCACGGGCGCTACGTTTGCCTGGCGCGCAAGCCTCGCTGCGGCAGCTGCCGAATCGAAGATTTATGCGAATACAAGCACAAGACCTCCGACGATTGAGGCGCCATTGCTTTTATCGATCCTTCGATTGAAAAAATCTTTTTTACCCGCCCGTGGTTTATCGATATAAGGAGCGCCAATGGCAGTCTTAGCCTGGAGTCGAACCCATGAGTGCTGGCAAAGAACAACTGGATGTAGAAGACGAATTCATCGCCGCTGAGGCCGACGACGTCGAACCTGTGGTCGCGGAAGTGGCGAAAACCAACCTGAGCAAGCGCCGCACCATTGATAACCTGCTGGAAGAGCGTCGCCTGCAGAAGCAACTGGCCGATTATGACTTTGACCTCTGACACGTAAAAGCCTCCCTGATGGAGGCTTTTTACTGAGTACGCGTGACCCGAAACCTCACACCAACCCATTGCGCTGCGCCAGTTCGATCAGGTCGACCAGCGAACGGGCATTGAGTTTCAATAACAGGCGCGTCTTGTAGGTACTGACGGTCTTGTTGCTCAAGAACATTCCATCGGCGATCTCCTTGTTGGTCTTTCCGCGCGCCAGTTGCTGCAAGACCATCATTTCCCGCCCTGATAGTCGATCGACCATATCCGACTCACTGGCATTACCCAGACTCGACCGCACCGTATGCAATGCCTGGTTGGGAAAGTAACTGTAACCGGACAGTACCGCCTTTATTGCACTCAGTAACTCGGTAAGATCCTGTTGCTTGCATACATACCCCGCCGCCCCCGTCTGCATGCAACGCATCGAAAAATGTCCCGGCGCCTGGGAAGTCAGCACCAACACTTTCATGGGTGATGGAATGGCCGTCAGGCGAGCAATGACTTCCAATCCGTCCAACTTCGGAATACCGATATCAAGAATGACAATATCGGGCATAAGTTCGCGAGCAAACTGTAACGCATCGACGCCATTATCGGTTTCGGCAACGACTTCATAACCATGACGCTCCATCAGCAAACGTACAGCAAGACGAATGACGGGATGATCATCCACGATCAGCACTTTATTCATGGGCAAATCCAACTTCGCTGTTCGAATTTTTAGAGCACGCACAATAGCCTAGTCATTTCTACCTTGGCATGCCGCCCCCCCCTGAACACTTGCACCGAGAGACAGAACCTACAAGCTATACAGAAAATTCCTACAAATCGCCGCAGAAAAAATGTGTCATGGATTTTTTACAGAGAAGGAATGACCTTTCTTAACAATCCGACAACCCTGTGAACAATGCGTTCTTTCACCGCCACACCCACCTATGGCCAACCCTTTGAAAATCTCCTCACTCATAGAAAGTAACTGAATTATTTACTCTTAAAACTGCCTTCCACTCACTTAGGGCGGGGGAATCATATATAAAACACACTCAGGCACCTGACATCCAACATGGGCAGCCACTGGACCGCGCCAATATTTTATTTGGCATGGACAACTACTTTCCAACCCACTCACCGAGCACAAACACTCCATGAGCATTAACCATGAACAAACCTTTGAAGACCATAACCAACCCCATGACCCTCATCGCCATATTCGCAACTTTATCCGAAACTTCCGCAGCGATTTCCCTGCCCTTTCTGGATGATCAGGATCGTGAATATTATCTCTGGTTCCTGATCAGCTTTCCTTTTTATCTACTGCTGCTTTTTTTCATAACGCTCAACTTCAATTATCGTTCCTTGTATTCACCGTCGGATTTTAGCAAGAGCAAACACTTCATAAAGTCCATGAATGATTCGCCCTGTCGACGCAAACGACAGCTAGGTCGGACGGACGAGGCCAACGCACTGCTGGTGATACGCTTTCATCGACGCAGGCGCGAACCAGACACCCTCTGTATCGTATGCAGCCAATCGAAACGCCCGATCGAGACCTGTCGATCAAGACATTTGAAACAAGCCAGCATCGTCGTGTACATCATCTACAGCAACGCAGACCAGGCAACGCGCGGACAGGATGAATGAGCGATCGGGGGCAGCGCCGCAGCAAAGGCCACACACAAAAAAAGCGCAAAAAAAAACGGCCTGCTCATGGCAGGCCGTTTTCACGTCATCAGGGTCAGAACAGCTTGCGACCCTTGTTCGCCGCGATGCGCATGCGCAGCGCATTGAGCTTGATGAAGCCGGCCGCGTCAGCCTGGTTGTAGGCACCGCCGTCTTCTTCGAAGGTCGCGATGTTGGCATCGAACAGCGAGTCGTCGGACTTGCGTCCGGTCACAATCACGTTGCCCTTGTACAGCTTCAGGCGCACGACACCGTTCACGTTGGTCTGGGAGGCGTCGATCATCTGTTGCAGCATCAGACGCTCTGGGCTCCACCAGTAGCCGGTGTAGATCAGGCTGGCGTACTTGGGCATCAACTCGTCTTTGAGGTGAGCCACTTCGCGGTCCAGGGTGATCGACTCGATCGCCCGGTGGGCGCGCAGCATGATGGTGCCGCCCGGGGTTTCGTAGCAGCCGCGGGACTTCATGCCCACATAGCGGTTCTCGACGATGTCCAGGCGACCGATGCCGTGTTCGCCACCGATGCGGTTCAGAGTCGCCAGCACGGTGGCCGGGCTCATGTCCACGCCGTCGAGTGCGACGATATCGCCATTGCGATAGGTCAACTCCAGGTATTGCGGGGTATCAGGAGCCTTCTCCGGGGAGACGGTCCAGCGCCACATGTCTTCTTCGTGCTCGGTCCAGGTGTCTTCCAGCACGCCGCCTTCATAGGAGATGTGCAGCAGGTTGGCATCCATCGAGTACGGGGATTTTTTCTTGCCGTGGCGCTCGATCGGAATCGCGTGCTTCTCGGCGTAGTCCATCAGTTTTTCACGGGACAGCAAGTCCCATTCACGCCACGGGGCAATGACTTTCACGCCCGGCTTGAGGGCATAGGCACCCAGTTCGAAACGCACCTGGTCGTTGCCTTTGCCGGTGGCGCCATGGGAAATGGCATCGGCGCCGGTTTCGTTGGCGATTTCGATCAGGCGCTTGGCGATTAACGGACGGGCGATGGACGTACCCAGCAGGTACTCGCCTTCGTAAACGGTGTTGGCGCGGAACATCGGGAACACGAAGTCGCGGACGAATTCTTCGCGCAGGTCATCGATGTAGATCTCTTTGACGCCCATGGCCTGGGCCTTGGCGCGTGCAGGCTCGACTTCTTCGCCCTGCCCCAGGTCAGCGGTGAAGGTCACCACTTCGCAGTTATAAGTGTCCTGCAGCCACTTGAGGATCACCGAAGTGTCCAGGCCGCCGGAATACGCCAGAACGACCTTGTTTACGTCCGCCATGCCATCACTCCACGGGTTGTACGGAAAGCCGGGAAGTCTAACGTCCAACGCAAATAATTTACAGGGGCGCGACAGCTTATGACGACGAAGCGACAGATTATGTCGAGCGTGCGACGATAAAAATCGACTCAGGACGTTCGCGCTGTCGTCCCAGCGGGCGTGACGGCGGGTGACTTGGCCGGCGTCGCGGTGGACGCCGGAGCCTTGGTAGGCGCCGCAGTGGGTGCGGGCTGCACGGCAGGTGCCTGCGGTGCTGGCGCTTCGGTCGGCGCCACGCGCTCCAGGCGCACGACCACACGACGATTCTTGGCACGGTTGGCGGCATTGCTGTTCCGCACCATGGGATAACGCTCGCCGTGGAAGCGCAGGGTAATCTGCGACTCCTGGAAGCCATTGGCCTTGAAGAAGTCCTGGACCGCCAGGGCCCGTCGGCGTGACAGCTCACGGTTGGTCAGGCGATTGCCGCTGTTGTCGGAGTGGCCGTCAAGCTCAACATGATTGACGCTCGGATCGGCCTTGATGAAGTCGAGCATCACCTGCAACTGAGCCTTGGCCTGGGCATCGAGCTCGACCGATTCGCCGGGGAAACCGATATGTGTCAGCTTCACCTGCTCGAAATTTTTCGGCAACAGTTTCGCCACGCAGCCTTGGTAGTCATTGAACGCCTTGCTGAAATGCACCGGCAGCAGGCGTACTTCCGAAACCCGCCCGTCCTCGGTGTTGCGGCGCACCACAGGGCTGCGACCTTCCATCAGTCCACTGATCAAGCGACCGGCCTGGACCTGGGAGCTGTTGAACAGTACGTCACCGCTACCGATCCTGACCGAACCCAGGTTGACATCACCCCGCCCCGGTTGCCACGGTGCGGCGGCCGCCAGCAAGGTTGCCGAACCGCCGCCAAGCATCGGGTTGTAGGTCTTGAGGCGAAACGTAGCCTGTTCGCCCGCCCGGCGTACGAATTCGCCACTGCCAAAATCAGTGACCGGCTGGCTCAACCGGCACTCGAACTTGTCGCCTTCGACCGTCCACTCAATGCTCTCCAGACGGGTCTGGAAAGTGAGCGCCATGGCGGGAAGGCTGGCAAACACACTGAGCAAGGCTAGATAACGCTGGCGCACGGGAGGCTCCACTGACTTTTATACAAAGATCGACGCATGCTGTGGGCATGACGCCTGTCCGGCGCACTGCACGGATTCGTGGCACACCTGTAGGAGCTATCGGTAAGTTGCGCCAGAACTTGATAGCGGGTGCCTGAATCGGTCTTTTCCGGTAGCATTCCCACAGTTTGACCCGCCTGGAAGACCCCCAATGTCCGACCGCCTGACCCTGCTGCGTCCCGACGACTGGCATATTCATCTTCGCGATGGTGCTGTGTTGACCCATACCGTCGCCGATGTCGCGCGCACCTTCGGGCGCGCAATCATCATGCCTAACCTGGTTCCGCCAGTGCGCAATGCCGCTGAGGCCGACGGCTATCGCCAGCGCATCCTCGCCGCACGCCCGGCTGGCAGCCGCTTCGAACCGCTGATGGTGCTGTACCTCACCGACCGCACCCAGCCCGAAGAGATCCGCGAGGCCAAGGCCAGCGGCTTCATCCACGCCGCCAAGCTGTACCCGGCCGGCGCGACCACCAACTCCGATTCCGGCGTCACCAGCATCGACAAGATCTTCCCGGCGCTGGAGGCCATGGCCGAAGTCGGCATGCCGTTGTTGATCCACGGTGAAGTCACCCGGGGCGACGTCGACGTGTTCGACCGCGAGAAAATCTTCATCGACGAGCACATGCGCCGCGTCGTGGAGCGCTTCCCGACCCTCAAGGTGGTGTTCGAACACATCACCACCGGCGACGCCGTGCAGTTCGTCAACGAGGCCCCGGCCAACGTCGGCGCGACCATTACAGCCCATCACCTGTTATACAACCGCAACCACATGCTGGTGGGCGGGATCCGGCCGCACTTCTATTGCCTGCCGATCCTCAAGCGCAACACTCACCAGGAAGCCCTGCTGGACGCCGCCACCAGCGGCAGCGCCAAGTTTTTCCTCGGCACCGACTCGGCACCCCACGCCCAGCACGCCAAGGAAGCGGCCTGCGGTTGCGCCGGTTGCTACACCGCCTATGCCGCCATCGAGATGTACGCCGAGGCGTTCGAACAGCGCAACGCGCTGGACAAACTCGAAGGTTTTGCCAGCCTGCACGGCCCCCGTTTCTACGGCCTGCCGGTGAACACCGATCGTATTACCCTGGTCCGCGATGAGTGGACCGCCCCCGCCAGCCTGCCTCTCGGCGATCTGGCTGTTATCCCGCTGCGCGCCGGTGAAAAACTGCGCTGGCGCCTGCTGGAGGAAAACGCGTGAGTGAAGATCATTTCGACGACGAACTGGACGGCAACGGTGGTTCGGGCGGCGCCCGTCACCCCATGGCTGCTCGGTTCCGTGGCTACCTGCCGGTGGTCGTCGACGTAGAAACCGGCGGTTTCAACTCCGCCACCGACGCCTTGCTGGAAATCGCCGCGACCACCATTGGTATGGACGAAAAAGGCTTTGTGTTCCCCGACCACACCTATTTCTTCCGTGTCGAACCGTTCGAAGGCGCCAACGTCGAAGCGGCAGCCCTGGAGTTCACCGGGATCAAGCTCGATCACCCGTTGCGCATGGCGGTTAGCGAAGAAACGGCCCTGACCGACATCTTCCGTGGCGTGCGCAAGGCGCTCAAGGCCAATGGGTGCAAGCGAGCGATCCTGGTCGGCCACAACAGCAGCTTCGACCTGGGCTTCCTCAACGCCGCCGTCGCGCGCCTGGACATGAAGCGCAACCCGTTCCACCCGTTCTCCAGCTTCGACACCGCGACCCTGGCTGGTCTGGCGTACGGCCAGACCGTCCTGGCCAAGGCCTGCCAGGCAGCCGACATCGATTTCGATGGCCGTGAAGCCCACTCGGCCCGTTACGACACCGAGAAGACCGCCGAGCTGTTCTGCGGCATCGTCAACCGGTGGAAAGAGATGGGTGGCTGGCAGGATTTCGACGACTAAGAGAGCGCAGCTGTGGCGAGGCGGGACTGCCCTGTAGGAAGTGCCGCAGGCTGCGATCTTTTGATCTAGGCTTGCACCCAGGACTCACTGGCTTAGGAAAAATCGCAGCCTCGTTGCACTCGGCAGCTCCTACACACCCATAAAAAAACCGGCCATCGTGGGCCGGTTTTTTTATGCCAGGGTGCGCTTACAGCTTGCCGCTGTGCTCGCCCAGGTAAGCAGCAACGCCTTCAGGCGAAGCGGTCATGCCCTTGTCGCCTTTTTTCCAGTTGGCCGGGCAGACTTCGCCGTGCTCTTCGTGGAATTGCAGCGCGTCGACCAGACGGATCAGTTCTTCCATGTTACGACCCAGTGGCAGGTCGTTGATGATCTGCGAACGGACAACGCCTTTGTCGTCGATCAGAAACGCGCCACGGAAGGCTACGCCGCCTTCGGACTCAACATCATAGGCCTTGGCGATTTCGTGCTTCATGTCGGCAGCCATGGTGTATTTCACCTGACCGATACCGCCATTGTTGATCGGGGTGTTGCGCCAGGCGTTGTGGGTGAAGTGCGAGTCGATCGAAACAGCGACCACTTCGACGTTGCGCGCCTTGAAATCATCCATGCGGTGATCCAGTGCGATCAGCTCGGACGGGCAGACGAAGGTGAAGTCCAGTGGATAGAAGAACACCAGGCCGTATTTGCCTTTGATGGCCGAGGACAGGGTGAAGCTATCAACGATTTCGCCGTTGCCGAGGACGGCTGGAACGGTGAAGTCTGGGGCTTGTTTGCCTACGAGTACGCTCATTGGATATCTCCTGATGTAATAGCGTGAGAACAAGGTCCGGGCCAGCCTGTCACCCTCAGGCGACAGCCCTGTGACACGAACCCGCTTGCAAGGGCCGACCATCATACACCGCGCATTTGGACTGTCTTCAACGGTTTTTCGGTGGCATCAAAAAATCGCCATCCGGTTGCATGCCGCATCAGCCGTCCTGGATAAACCGTTCGTCAGCCTGGCAACGCTCTGGCGCAAGACCTTGAGAAACAACTTTGACAATCATTCTCGTTAACATTAAGATCCATCCCAATTGAGTCACAACCAGCGACGGTTCTTACTTATGTACGTATGCCTCTGCACTGGCGTCACCGACGGGCAAATCCGCGAAGCGATCTACGAAGGTTGCTGCAGCTATCGCGAAGTCCGCCATGCCACCGGCGTAGCCAGCCAATGCGGCAAATGTGCCTGCCTGGCCAAGGAAGTGGTTCGTGAAACCCTCGCCAAAGTGCAAACGGCACAGGCCTCGATCCCTTACCCGGTAGAATTTAGCGCCGCGTAATAACGCGTAATAAACAGTTTTCAAAGAACCGGACCCAGCGTCCGGTTTTTTTATGCCTGTAAATCAAATGCTTAGCGTCCAGACGCGGAACACAAACATTCTTATTCCGATTAATTTTCATTTATTATTCAATAACTTAGGTTTGACACTCGTAAATGCGCGGCTCAAACTCAGCCCTATACACAGCTATTACAGGGCAGGCCTCATCATGAAAGGCGACATTACAGTCATCCAGCATCTCAACAAGATCCTTGCCAATGAGCTGGTCGCGATCAATCAATACTTCCTGCATGCACGCATGTATGAGGATTGGGGCCTGAACAAACTGGGCAAGCATGAGTATCACGAATCCATCGACGAGATGAAGCACGCGGACAAGCTGATCAAGCGCATCCTGTTCCTCGAAGGCCTGCCAAACGTCCAGGACCTGGGCAAGCTGCACATCGGCGAACACACCCGCGAGATGCTTGAGTGCGACCTGCGTATCGAACGTACCGGCCATGCTGACCTGAAGGCCGCTATTGCCCACTGCGAAAGCGTTGGCGACTTCGGTAGCCGCGAACTGCTGGAAGACATCCTCGAATCCGAGGAAGAGCACATCGACTGGCTGGAAACCCAATTGGGCCTGATCGACAAAGTCGGTCTTGAGAATTACCTGCAATCGCAGATGGGTGAAGAGTAAGCTTCCCCGAAAGCAAGCCACTAAAAAGCCCCGCCCTCTTTCGAGAGGCGGGGCTTTTTATTGCCTATCCCTGTGTGTCCGCATTCAGCCACAACCTACGTGGTGAATACGAATGTGTAGATCAGGCTTCGGTCTTGTTCGCCGCCACTTTTTCTACCGCTTCCTTGATCGTGGCCTGCAGAGAGCCGTCAGCGGCCATCTCGGTCATGATGTCGCTACCGCCGATCAGTTCACCACCCACCCACAGCTGTGGGAAGGTTGGCCAGTTGGCGTACTTGGGCAGGTTGGCGCGGATTTCCGGGTTCTGCAGGATGTCCACGTAGGCAAACTTCTCGCCACACGCCATCACAGCCTGAGCAGCCTTGGCCGAGAAACCGCACTGTGGCGCGTTCGGCGAGCCTTTCATGTAAAGCAGGATGGTGTTGTTGGCAATCTGGTCTTTAATCGTTTCGATGATATCCATGGAGCACCTCGGCTTAAAACTTTTGCGACTTAAGTTGTCGACACGGTGACGCATTGTAACGGAAAGCCGAACCTGCTCCAGAGACAATTTTACGCAGCCGCCACCTTCACCGGTACGCCGTTAAGCGCCGCGTTGCCGGACAACTCATCGAGCTGACAATCATCGGTCAGGTCGTTGGCGCTGGAGCCCGGCTGTCCGCTGGCAATGGTCATCTGCACGCCCGGCCGGGCATGGCCCCAGCCGTGGGGCAGGCTGACCACGCCTTTCATCATGTCCAGGCTGCCCAGCACCTCGACCTCGATGACGCCCACCCGCGAACTGACCGTGACCCGTTGCCCGTCGACAAGGCCCCGATAGGTGAGGTCATCCGGGTGCATCAGCAACTGATGACGCGGCTTGCCCTTCACCAGTCGATGGAAGTTATGCATCCAGGAGTTGTTACTGCGCACATGGCGACGGCCAATCATCAGCAACTCATCCGGTTTTGGCGCCTGCAACGCGGCAAAGCGCGCAAGGTCGGCAAGAATCACCGCTGGCGCGGCTTGCACCCGTTGGTTTTCGGTTTTCAGGCGCGCAGCCAGGTTGGGCTTGAGTGCGCCGAGGTCGATGCCATGGGGATGATCGAACAGGGTCGTCAGGGACAGCTTATGCGGCGAGGCGTCGCCATACGCCCCGCTACGCAGGCCGAAATCGATCATCTGCGCCGGCGGCATGGTCGGCTTGAGTTCCTTGCCGGTTCGGGCGGCAAAAGCCTTGGCCAGGCCGACGAAGATTTCCCAGTCGTGCAGCGCGCCCTCGGGCTTGGGCAGGATCGCCCGGTTGAAACGGGTCACGTTGCGCACCGCGAACAGGTTGAACGTGGTGTCGTAATGATCGTTCTCCAGGGCCGAGGTCGAGGGCAGGATCAGGTCGGCATAACGCGTGGTTTCGTTGATGTACAAATCGAGGCTGACCATGAACGCCAACCCGTCCAGGGCCTGCTCCAGTTGCCGCCCGTTGGGTGTAGACAGCACCGGGTTGCCGGCCACGGTAACCAGCGCACGGATCTGGCCTTCGCCCTCGGTGAGCATCTCCTCGGCCAGGGCCGATACCGGCAACTCCCCTGCATACTCGGGACGTCCGGACACCCGGCTCTGCCAACGGTTGAAATGCCCGCCCGAGGTGGTAGCCACCAGATCCACCGCCGGCTCGGTGCACAGTGCCCCGCCCACCCGATCAAGATTACCGGTGACCAGGTTGATCACCTGGATCAGCCAATGGCACAGCGTGCCAAACGCCTGGGTCGACACCCCCATCCGCCCATAGCACACCGCTGACGGCGCGGCGGCGAAGTCCCGGGCCAATTGCCGGATCTGCGCTGCCGGCACCGCACAGAGCGGGCTCATGGCTTCAGCCGTAAACGTGGTGACGGCCTCACGCACCTCGTCCAGGCCGTCCACCGGCAGGTGACTGTCTCGGGTCAAGCCTTCGCTGAACAATGTATTGAGCAAACCAAACAGCATCGCAGCATCACCGCCAGGGCGTACAAAGACATGCTGGTCGGCAATGGCCGCCGTTTCGCTGCGGCGCGGATCAACCACCACCACCTTGCCGCCACGGGCCTGGATCGCCTTGAGGCGCTTCTCCACGTCTGGCACGGTCATGATGCTGCCGTTGGAAGCCAGTGGGTTGCCGCCCAGGATCAGCATGAAGTCGGTTTGGTCGATGTCCGGAATCGGCAGCAGCAGGCCGTGACCGTACATCAGGTAGCTGGTCAGGTGATGGGGCAGTTGGTCTACCGAGGTCGCCGAGAAACGGCTGCGGGTTTTCAGCAGGCCCAGGAAATAGTTGCTGTGGGTCATCAGCCCATAGTTATGCACGCTGGGGTTGCCCTGGTAGACCGCCACCGCGTTCTGGCCGTGGCGCGCCTGGATATCCGCCAGGCGCTCGGCCACCAACGCGAAGGCATCGTCCCAGGCAATGGGTTGCCATTCATTGCCAACGCGCTGCATAGGCTGGCGCAAGCGATCCGGATCGTTCTGGATATCTTGCAGGGCCACCGCCTTGGGGCAGATGTGACCGCGACTGAAGGTGTCCAGTGCATCGCCCTTGATCGAGGTGATCGCCATGCCCTGGCCGTCGGTTTCAGTGGTTTCGAGGGTCAAGCCGCAGATGGCTTCACACAGGTGGCACGCACGGTGGTGGAGAGTCTTGGTCATGGCCAGTCTCTGTTTTATTCGTGGCGGGCGCTTTCGGCCGCGGGAACAAAACTATGGCGCGTGACTCCCGGCAGCGCCAGCGACGTTCGTCCTGTGAATTGCCGGGCATCAGGCCCACCGATGACAGCGCGTCAAGGCTGGCCGGGAGGCGGCGCCAGCATCTGAACTTCTTCGACGGTTTCCACCTGCTCCTGAGCAATGGGCACCCCCGTGAGCTCGCCAATCAGCCGCCAATGTTCATCGAGGCCGCTGCTGATAGTGGCCATGCGATCGATCATCCGGCGGCCCGCGGCCTTGGTCACCTCATCATCGCTGCGCAGCAATTCGAATGACATGGAAGTCATCGAAGCCGTCAGGTGCGTCAGCGAGCGTGCAGTCAGCCCCAGCAATTCCATCAATTGTTGCTCTTTCGAATCCATTTCAGGCTCCTGTGCCGCTGTGGCTCATTTATAACCCAGGCCTTTGCATTAGGAAATGTTTCACAACCACCGGCAGACCAGCGAAAGAATGAGATACCACGGCGTAAAACGCCCTCCATCCATGGCACGCCCGCCACACTTGATTGCCAAGCCAAGCAACGCCAGTGTACAAATGGGTCGCTGCTGTCAGGAAACCGGCCACGAACATGCCATCGCATTCGCGGGATGGCCTCGCTGAAATCCCCAAAAACCGTAGCCCTATTGGTAAGACGCGACATTTAATTATAAGATCGCGCCTTCCCCTATTTCGTCGCCCCGTGCGGCTTTTGCCGCAGGTCTCGCCCGTTTTTTGAATAAACAAGGCTTTGAGCATCTGCGGTCAGTTACAAAAAGGTAGTCAATCATGAGCGCTAGGCACTTTCTCTCCCTGATGGATTTAACGCCCGATGAGTTGCTCGGTGTGATCCGTCGAGGCGTGGAGCTCAAGCACCTGCGTAACCGCGGCGTACTGTTCGAGCCCTTGAAAAACCGCGTGCTGGGGATGATCTTCGAAAAGTCATCGACCCGCACCCGCATCTCTTTCGAAGCCGGCATGATCCAGCTGGGCGGCCAGGCGATCTTCCTATCGCCGCGCGACACCCAGCTAGGCCGTGGTGAACCGGTCAGCGATTGCGCCATCGTCATGTCGAGCATGCTCGACGCCGTGATGATCCGTACCTTTGCCCACAGCACCCTGACCGAGTTCGCGGCCCATTCCCGCGTCCCCGTCATCAATGGCCTGTCCGATGACCTGCACCCCTGCCAGTTGCTGGCCGACATGCAGACCTTCCTCGAGCAGCGCGGCTCGATCCAGGGCAAGACCGTGGCCTGGATCGGCGACGGCAACAACATGTGCAACAGCTACATAGAAGCGGCGATGCAATTCGACTTCCAACTGCGCATTGCCTGCCCTGAAGGTTATGACCCCAATGCCGAGCTGCTCGCCAAGGCCGGGGACCGGGTGACCATTGTGCGTGATCCGAAACAGGCCGTGGCCGGTGCGCACCTGGTGAGCACCGACGTCTGGACCTCCATGGGCCAGGAAGAAGAAACCGCCAAGCGTCTCAAGCTGTTCGCGCCGCTCCAGGTTAACCGGGCCTTGCTCGACCTGGCGGATGCCGACGTGCTGTTCATGCACTGCCTGCCGGCCCACCGTGGCGAGGAGATCAGCCTCGACTTGCTGGACGACCCGCGCTCGGTGGCCTGGGACCAGGCAGAAAATCGACTTCACGCGCAAAAGGCACTGCTCGAATTCCTTGTCGAGCCGGCGTATCACCACGCATGAGCCATTCGCTGCTGCTGAATTTGCATGACCTGGCCTGCGGCTACCAAAACCAGCGGGTCGTGCAAAACCTCAACCTGCACCTCAATGCCGGCGATATCGGTTGCCTGCTCGGTTCGTCCGGGTGCGGCAAGACCACCACGTTGCGCGCCATCGCCGGCTTCGAACCGGTGCACGAGGGTGAAATCCAACTGGCCGGGGAAACCATTTCCCGTGCCGGTTTCACCCTCGCCCCGGAAAAACGCCGTATCGGCATGGTGTTCCAGGACTATGCCCTGTTTCCCCACCTGAGCGTGGCCGAGAACATCGCCTTTGGCATTCGCAAGCATCCCGACAAGGATCGCGTCGTCGAAGAGTTGCTGGAACTGGTCAACCTGAAGCACCTGGGCAAGCGTTTTCCCCATGAGTTGTCCGGCGGCCAGCAACAGCGCGTAGCGCTGGCCCGCGCGCTGGCACCCGAACCACAACTGCTGTTGCTCGATGAGCCGTTCTCCAACCTCGATGGCGAGCTGCGACGCAAGCTCAGCCACGAAGTGCGGGATATTCTCAAGGCCCGCGGCACCAGCGCGATCCTGGTCACTCACGACCAGGAAGAAGCCTTCGCCGTGAGTGACCATGTCGGGGTATTCAAGGAAGGTCGACTGGAACAGTGGGACACGCCCTACAACCTGTATCACGAACCGCTGACGCCATTCGTCGCCAGCTTCATTGGCCAGGGTTACTTCATTCGCGGCCGGCTCGACAGCCCGGAATCGGTGCAAACCGAGTTGGGCACCCTGCGCGGTAACCGGGCCTACACCTGGCCCATCGGCGGTGCGGTGGATGTCTTGCTGCGCCCAGACGATATCGTCTACGCACCGGACAGCCCGCTCACCGCCAGTATTGTCGGCAAGACCTTCCTGGGCGCTTCAACCTTGTATCGCCTGCAATTGCCGACTGGCGCGCAACTGGAATCGATCTTCCCCAGCCACGCCGACCATCAGCTCGGGGACAGTGTCGGTATCCGCGTCGCCGCTGAACACTTGGTGCTGTTCCAGGCCTCGGGCAGCACCGCGGCGCACATCCCGCCGGTGGACAGTGGTGTGCGGCGCTATAGCCTGTAGGATCTGACGAGTGGAACGAGGCTGCGATCTTTGCCCAGCCACTTGAATCTCAAGCGAAAGATCAAAAGATCAACAGATCGCAGGCTTCGCCAGCTCCTGCAGGGCGCAAACCAGCAGGGAATACCATCACCCCAGCATCAACGTCCCACTGGCCACCAACGTCGCATTCCCGCCGATCTTCACCCGCTCACCCTCCAACCGGCAGAACAACGCCCCGCCCCGGCTCGAGCATTGGTAAGCCGTCAGGCTGTGCTTGCCCAAGCGCTTGGACCAATAGGGAATCAGACTGCAGTGGGTCGAGCCGGTCACTGGGTCTTCGTGGATCCCGATCGCCGGGGCAAAATAGCGTGAGACAAAATCATGCTTGCTCCCCGGCGCGGTCACGATAGCGCCGGGCCAAGGCAGTTTTGCCAGGGCCGCCATGTCCGGCTTGCAATCGAGCACCGCTTGCTCCGACTCCAGCACCACGAACAGCTCATTGGAACTCAGCACATCCACAGCTGCGACACCCAGGGCACTCTGGACGGCCAAGGACGCCCCCAACCCGGCAGGCACGACGGCCGGAAAATCCAGCCACAGCCGATCGCCCTCGCGGGTAACGCTCAATGAACCGGACTGGCAGATGAAGTCCAGCCGCTCGGCGGTTTCGCGGTAGACCTCGAACAGTACATAAGCGGCGGCCAACGTGGCGTGTCCGCACAGCGGGACTTCGGTGGTGGGCGTGAACCAGCGGATATGCCAATGCTGGTCTTCACGTACCAGAAACGCGGTTTCCGCCAGATTATGTTCGGCGGCGATCTTCTGCATCAAGTCATCGGCAAGCCAGCCGTCGAGTCGATAGACCATCGCCGGGTTACCGCCGAACGGGCGGTCACTGAATGCATCGACCTGATGAAACGCAAGCTGCATGGCACTTCTCCTTTTCTTGAGGCGCCAGTATCCGGGGCAGCGGCACGGCTTATCCAGTGACAGATCAGCAGCATTTTCACCCTACAGCGTGGGATGGAAGAACTGACGCACAGCTTAGCCATTCACACCCTTGTGGCGAGACTTGCTCGTGCCTGGCTTTATTCAAGCACGCCCAATATCAGCAAACGTCGCCCCGGTGTGCGCCTTCAATACCGAAGGCGCCAACTCGACTTCCAAGCCGCGCCTTCCCGCACTGACAAACATACTGACGAGCGGCTGTGCGGAACTGTCGATAAAAGTGCGCAAGCGCTTCTTCTGCCCCAGCGGGCTGATCCCGCCAAGTAAATAGCCGGTCGAACGCTGCGCCGCAGTTGGGTCGGCCATCTCGACCTTCTTCACCCCGGCCGCATGGGCCAGGCCTTTCAAGTCCAGGCTTCCGGCTACGGGCACTACCGCCACCAACAGTTCACCCTTCTCACTGGCCGCCAACAACGTCTTGAACACCTGCGTCGGATCCAGCCCGAGCTTTTCCGCCGCTTCCAAACCGTAGGACGCGGCCTTGGGATCGTGTTCGTAACTGTGGATGCGATGTTCGGCGCGCACTTTCTTAAGCAGATCCAACGCGGGTGTCATGACTGCTCCTGGCAAGGAAATCAAAAAAAAAGAGTGGCCGGATTCTAAGCCATCGCCAGCGAAAAGGCTTGGGACGGGGGTCAGGAGTAGCGGTGACCCACCGCCAGAGGAAGAGTCATTCACGCCACGAATAGTTGAAATGTGACCGATGGTTCACTTTCGACCTTTGACACCAGCGTTTCTTGTCTATATTTTTTCGAAACTGAAAGTCGTATCACATGCCTCAAGCAGCAACCCGAGATCAGGATGGGGATCCTGCCTCGGTGGAGATCGCGCAATTGAGCTTTATCGAAGGCGCAGCAAAAGAACAAAAAACCGAGGTTTGAATGACAACTGCTTTACAACAGCCATCCCTGTCCAGCCAATGCCTGGCTGAATTCCTGGGCACTGCCCTGCTGATTTTTTTTGGCACCGGTTGCGTCGCGGCGCTCAAGGTTGCGGGTGCCAGCTTCGGTTTGTGGGAAATCAGCCTCATCTGGGGTGTCGGCGTCAGCATGGCGATCTATCTGAGCGCGGGCATTTCCGGCGCCCATCTCAACCCCGCCGTCAGCATTGCCCTGTGCATTTTCGCTGACTTCGAAAAGCTCAAGCTGCCTCTCTACATGATTTCCCAGGTGGCTGGCGCCTTCTGCGGCGCCCTCCTGGTCTACACGCTGTACAGCAACCTATTCTTCGATTTCGAACAGTCCCGACACATGATCCGCGGCACCGAAGCGAGCCTCGAACTCGCCTCGGTGTTTTCCACCTACCCGCACGCAGCGCTCTCCACCGGCCAAGCCTTCCTCGTGGAGGTGATCATCACGGCCATCCTGATGGGGGTGATCATGTCCCTGACCGATGACAACAATGGCTTACCCCGTGGCCCTCTGGCACCACTGCTGATCGGCCTGCTGATTGCGGTGATCGGCAGCTCCATGGGGCCGCTGACGGGTTTTGCGATGAACCCGGCGCGAGACTTCGGTCCTAAACTGATGACTTTCTTCGCTGGCTGGGGTGAAATTTCCCTCACGGGTGGACGCGACATCCCCTACTTCCTGGTTCCGATTTTTGCCCCGATTGTGGGTGCATGCCTCGGTGCCGCGGCCTATCGCGGCTTGATTGCCCGGCACCTGCCCAGCGCCATAACTGCTACAAAGGATGCAGAACCGGCCATTGACGGCAAGCCCAGAACATCCTGAAACAGTCGGCGCAGGCTCCTGCCACTCCAGCCTGCGCCGTGGCTTCTTCCTTTTACGTCCCAAGGCAATCGACATGACCGACATACAGAACAAGAACTACATCATTGCCCTCGACCAGGGTACGACCAGCTCGCGGGCGATCATCTTCGACCGTGACGCCAACGTGGTCTGCACCGCCCAGCGCGAATTTGCCCAGCATTACCCACAGGCCGGCTGGGTCGAACACGACCCGATGGAAATATTCGCCACCCAGAGCGCGGTCATGGTCGAAGCCCTCGCCCAGGCCGGCCTGCACCATGACCAGGTGGCCGCCATCGGCATCACCAACCAGCGTGAAACCACCGTGGTCTGGGACAAGATCACCGGCCGGCCGATCTACAACGCCATCGTCTGGCAATGCCGCCGCAGTACCGAAATCTGCCAGCAGCTCAAGCGCGATGGCCACGAGCAATACATCAGCCAAACCACCGGTCTGGTCACCGACCCGTACTTTTCCGGCACCAAGCTCAAGTGGATCCTGGACAACGTCGAAGGCAGCCGCGAGCGTGCGCGCAACGGTGAACTGCTGTTCGGCACCGTCGACAGCTGGCTGATCTGGAAATTCACCGGCGGCAAGGTCCACGTCACCGACTACACCAACGCCTCGCGCACCCTGCTCTTCAACATTCACTCGCTGGAATGGGATGCGAAGATGCTCGACATCCTCGACATCCCCCGCGAAATGCTCCCGCAAGTGAAGCCCTCCTCGCAGATCTATGGCCGCACCAAGAGCGGCATCGCCATCGGTGGCATCGCCGGCGACCAGCAGGCGGCCCTGTTCGGCCAAATGTGTGTGGAGCCAGGCCAGGCGAAAAACACTTACGGCACCGGCTGTTTCCTGCTGATGAACACCGGCAACAAAGCCGTAAAATCCAATCACGGCATGCTCACCACCATCGCCTGCGGCCCGCGCGGCGAAGTCGCCTACGCCCTGGAAGGCGCCGTATTCAATGGCGGCTCCACGGTCCAGTGGCTGCGCGATGAACTGAAGATCATCAACGACGCACTGGATACCGAATACTTCGCCAATAAGGTCAAGGACAGCAACGGCGTGTATCTGGTGCCCGCCTTCACCGGCCTGGGCGCTCCGTATTGGGACCCCTATGCCCGCGGCGCACTGTTTGGCCTGACCCGCGGCGTACGGGTCGATCACATCATTCGTGCAGCGCTGGAGTCGATTGCCTACCAGACCCGCGACGTACTCGACGCCATGCAGCAGGACTCAGGTGAACGCCTCAAGGCCCTGCGCGTCGACGGTGGCGCGGTGGCTAACAACTTCCTCATGCAATTCCAGGCCGACATCCTGGGTACCCAGGTCGAGCGCCCGAAAATGCGTGAAACCACTGCCCTGGGTGCTGCGTACCTGGCCGGACTGGCGTGCGGTTTCTGGGGCAGTCTGGAAGAACTGCGCGGCAAAGCGGTGATCGAGCGTGAATTCGAACCGCAGCTGGACGAGCAGGCGAAGGAAAAACTCTACGCCGGTTGGCAGAAAGCGGTCAGCCGCACCCGTGACTGGGAACCCCATGAAGACGCTGAATAGAGCCTGACAAGGTTCTGAAACTGGTCGGGAGCAGATTCCTGCGGCATCATGGGCAAATTTTGTATGGCAGCCCAAAGGAAGCCCCATGAATCTGCCTCCCCGCCAGCAGCAAATCCTCGAACTGGTCCGCGAACGCGGCTATGTCAGCATCGAGGAAATGGCGCAGCTATTCGTCGTCACCCCGCAAACCATCCGCCGCGACATCAATCAGCTGGCGGAAGTGAACCTGCTGCGCCGCTACCATGGCGGCGCCGCCTACGATTCAAGCGTGGAAAACACCGCCTACGCCATGCGCGCCGATCAGATGCGCGACGAGAAACAACGCATCGCCGAAACCATCGCCGCCCAGATCCCTGATCACGCCTCGCTGTTCATCAACATCGGCACCACCACCGAATCCATCGCCCGGGCGCTGCTCAATCACAACCACCTGAAGGTCATCACCAATAACCTGCACGTGGCCTCGATCCTCAGCGCCAAGGACGACTTCGAAGTCCTGATCGCCGGCGGCAACGTACGGCGTGACGGCGGCGTGGTGGGCCAGGCCAGCGTCGACTTCATCAACCAGTTCAAGGTCGACTTCGCCCTGGTGGGCATCAGCGGGATCGATGAAGACGGCAGCCTGCTGGACTTCGACTACCAGGAAGTGCGGGTTTCCCAAGCCATCATCGCCAACGCCCGGAAGGTGCTGCTGGCGGCGGACTCGAGCAAATTCGGGCGCAACGCCATGGTCCGACTGGGGCCCATCAGCCTGATCGACTGCCTGGTGACCGACCAGCAACCCGTGCCGGCCCTGGCGCAATTGCTGAGCCAGCACAAGATTCGGCTGGAAGTGGTCTGACGACCGCCTCAATACCCTGTGGCGAGGCTGCTGTGGGAGCATGGCTTGCCCGCGATGAAGGCAACACACTTTCTACATAGAACGAGGCGCCTGTTTCGCGAGCAAGCGTTGCTCCCACAAATCCCTCTCGCCACAAAAGCGTGCCCAGGCACCTTTGCTCGTCCTTCCATGTTCGAAAATTTTCCTTTCAGCTCCCCTTGATCAGTATTTTCAATCGAAGATGGCTGGCTGTTGCTGTCTTTATGGGCTAGTATTTTCGCAAATGAACATTTATGTTCGAATTAAAATATTACGAAAAAGAGCCTGAGGCCAGCCGATGCCCACTTCTACCATGCCTACGCCCCCTCTCGCCGAGGTTTACGACGTCGCCGTCATTGGTGGCGGTATCAACGGCGTGGGGATTGCCGCGGACGCTGCCGGTCGCGGTCTTTCGGTGTTCCTTTGCGAAAAGGACGACTTGGCCAGCCACACATCGTCGGCCAGCAGCAAGTTGATCCACGGTGGCCTGCGCTACCTCGAACATTATGAGTTCCGCCTGGTGCGCGAAGCGCTGGCCGAGCGCGAGGTGCTGCTGAGTAAGGCTCCGCACATCGTCAAGCAAATGCGCTTCGTGCTGCCTCACCGCCCGCATCTGCGCCCGGCCTGGATGATCCGCGCCGGCCTGTTCCTCTACGATCACCTGGGCAAACGTGAGCAGCTCGCCGGTTCCAAAAGCCTGA
Source organism: Pseudomonas sp. RL_105y_Pfl2_101 (assembly GCF_963970585.1). Taxonomy (NCBI): domain Bacteria; kingdom Pseudomonadati; phylum Pseudomonadota; class Gammaproteobacteria; order Pseudomonadales; family Pseudomonadaceae; genus Pseudomonas; species Pseudomonas sp. RL_105y_Pfl2_101. The sequence continues at coordinate 55,947 of NZ_CAXAPG010000006.1, read as the reverse complement.
AGTTCGGTGCCGACAGCGCATTGAAAAGCGAGATCACCAAAGGTTTCGAATACTCCGACTGCTGGGTCGACGATGCCCGGCTGGTGGTACTCAACGCCATGGCCGCCCGGGAAAAAGGCGCGCATATCCACACCCGCACGCGCTGTGTGAACGCCCGTCGCAGCAAAGGCCTGTGGCACTTGCACCTGGAACGTGCCGACGGCAGCCTGTTTTCGATTCGTGCCAAGGCACTGGTCAACGCCGCCGGCCCGTGGGTCGCCAAGTTCATTCGTGATGACCTTAAGCTGGAATCGCCCTACGGCATCCGCCTGATCCAGGGCAGTCACCTGATCGTGCCGAAACTCTACGAAGGCGAACATGCGCACATTCTGCAAAACGAAGACCAGCGCATCGTGTTCACCATTCCCTACCTGAACCAGTTCACCCTGATCGGCACGACTGACCGCGAATACACCGGTGACCCGGCCAAAGTGGCGATCACCGAAGGCGAAACCGATTACCTGTTGAAAGTGGTCAATGCCCACTTCAAGAAGCAGATCAGCCGCGACGATATTCTGCACAGCTATTCCGGTGTGCGTCCGCTGTGCAACGACGAATCCGACAACCCGTCGGCCGTGACCCGCGACTACACCCTGGCGCTGTCGGGTGGCGGTGAAGAACCCCCACTGCTGTCGGTGTTCGGCGGCAAGCTGACCACCTACCGCAAACTGGCCGAATCGGCGATGGCGCAACTGGCCCCGTATTTCACGCAAATGCGTCCGAGCTGGACCGCCGTAGAGGCCCTCCCTGGCGGCGAAAACATGACCACCCCGCAGGCGCTGTGCTCGGCGATCCGCGACAAGTTCGACTGGCTGCCAACCGACATCGCCCGCCGCTGGGCCACCACCTACGGCAGCCGCACTTGGCGCATGCTCGAAGGTGTGCACAACCAGGGAGATCTGGGCGAGCACATCGGCGCCGGTCTCTATACCCGCGAAGTCGACTACCTGTGCAGCGACGAGTGGGCCGTCGATGCCCAGGACATCCTCTGGCGCCGCAGCAAGCTAGGCTTGTTCACCACCCCGGTCGAGCAGGAGAAACTGCAGCAGTACCTGGACAAGCTCGAGCACAACCGCCGCAAGATCGAAGCGGCCTGAACGATAGCCCGCCGCACCCAAGGCCCCTGAATCCTGCGATTCAGGGGCTTTTTGCTATCTGAAATTCGCCACAGATCCTGCGGGAGCGGGCTTGCTCGCGAAGAGGCCGGCACATTCGACATCCAGGTGGCTGGCACACCGCTATCGCCAGCGAGCGCGCCCGATGGATCGAGGCAAGCTCAAGCCATTCGGTTTTCCGAACAAGACCCACCAGTCAGTTCGGCTAACCGGATAAATCAGGCCGCACAAAGCCTGAAACAAAACATTAATTATTATTTAAATCAACAAGTTAAGTAGTAACCTCCGAGCCTGGCACGAGTCATGCTCTACACTCCTGCGAGACGAATGCCTGTACGCCAACACAACAGGAGCTTCCAGGCACTTCGAAGTACTCAGGGCCGACGAACCGGCCGAAATAAAAAAAACAATGTCGAGGAAATATAGATGCGCATCGTTCCCCATCTCCTGGGCGCAGCCATTGCTGCCGCTCTGATCAGCACTCCGGTTTTCGCGGCCGAACTGACCGGCACACTGAAAAAGATCAAAGAATCCGGCGTTATCACGCTTGGCCATCGCGACGCTTCCATTCCGTTTTCCTACATCGCGGACGCTACGGGCAAGCCAGTCGGCTACTCCCACGACATCCAGATGAAAGTCGTCGAAGCGATCAAGAAGGACCTGGACCTGCCGAACCTGCAAGTCAAATACAACCTGGTCACTTCGCAAACCCGTATCCCGCTGGTGCAGAACGGTACCGTGGACCTGGAATGCGGCTCCACCACCAACAACGTCGAGCGTCAGCAGCAGGTTGACTTCTCCGTTGGCATCTTCGAAATCGGCACCAAGCTGCTGTCCAAGAAAGATTCCAAGTACAAGGATTTCGCCGACCTCAAGGGCAAGAACGTCGTGACCACTGCCGGCACCACGTCCGAGCGCATCCTCAAGTCCATGAACGCCGACAAGCAGATGGGCATGAACGTCATCTCCGCCAAGGACCACGGCGAATCCTTCCAGATGCTGGAATCGGGTCGCGCCGTTGCGTTCATGATGGACGACGCCCTGCTGGCAGGCGAAGCCGCCAAGGCCAAGAAGGCCGATGACTGGGCCGTGACCGGTACCCCACAGTCCTACGAAATCTATGGCTGCATGATGCGCAAGGGCGACGAGCCGTTCAAGAAGGCTGTCGATGACGCCATCAAGGCCACTTACGCGTCGGGCGAGATCAACAAGATCTACGAAAAATGGTTCATGCAACCTATCCCGCCAAAAGGCCTGAACCTGAACTTCCCGATGAGCGAAGAACTCAAGGCACTGATCGCCAAGCCGACCGACAAAGCGGCTGACGACAAGAAATCCTGATTTCTGACTAACCTTGTCTCCTGAAGGGGCCCGGCCCTTTCAGGGGATGGTCACTCCCTGCTGGCAAATCTGGAAACACTCGAACCGGTGGCTGTCGAGCCGATCGCGTGTGCCTGGCCTTCAAGCCAGGCGGGAACGGAGTTTCCCCAGGCGGGCATTTGTACATCGAACGATCTGAGGGGAGACCCTAATGAATTACAACTGGGACTGGAGCGTGTTCTTCAAGTCCACCGGCATAGGCAGCGAGATCTATCTCGACTGGTATGCGACCGGTTTGGGCTGGACCATCGCCATCGCCATCGTAGCCTGGATCATCGCCTTGCTGCTGGGCTCGATTCTGGGTGTGATGCGTACCGTGCCGAACCGACTGGTGTCGGGCATCGCCACTTGCTACGTGGAGCTTTTCCGTAACGTACCGCTGCTGGTTCAGCTGTTCATCTGGTACTTCCTGGTGCCGGACCTGCTGCCCGCCGATATTCAGGAGTGGTACAAGCAGGACCTGAACCCGACCACCTCGGCCTACCTGAGCGTCGTCGTGTGCCTGGGCCTGTTCACCGCCGCCCGGGTTTGCGAACAGGTGCGCACCGGTATCCAGGCGCTACCGCGCGGCCAGGAATCCGCCGCCCGTGCCATGGGCTTCAAGCTGCCACAGATCTACTGGAACGTGCTGCTGCCCCAGGCCTATCGGATCATCATTCCGCCGCTTACCTCGGAGTTCCTCAACGTCTTCAAGAACTCCTCCGTGGCCTCGCTGATCGGCCTGATGGAGTTGCTCGCGCAGACCAAGCAGACCGCCGAGTTCTCCGCCAACCTGTTCGAAGCCTTCACCCTGGCCACGCTGATCTATTTCACCCTGAACATGAGCCTGATGCTGCTTATGCGCATGGTCGAGAAGAAAGTCGCGGTGCCCGGCCTGATCTCCGTGGGGGGTAAATAATGGAATTCGACTTCACTGGCATCATCCCGGCCATTCCCGGTTTGTGGAACGGCATGGTGATGACCCTCAAGCTGATGGCCTTGGGCGTGGTCGGCGGGATCATCCTCGGCACGATCCTGGCGCTGATGCGCCTGTCCCATAACAAGCTGGTCTCCAATATCGCTGGCGCCTACGTCAACTACTTCCGCTCGATCCCGCTGCTGCTGGTGATCACCTGGTTCTACCTGGCGGTACCGTTCGTGCTGCGCTGGATCACCGGCGAAGACACGCCGATCGGGGCATTCGGTTCTTGCATCGTGGCGTTCATGATGTTCGAAGCGGCGTACTTTTGCGAAATCGTCCGCGCCGGCGTGCAGTCGATTCCCAAGGGCCAGATGGGCGCCGCCCAGGCACTGGGCATGAATTACGGCCAGACCATGCGCCTGATCATCCTGCCCCAGGCGTTTCGCAAGATGACCCCGCTGCTGTTGCAACAAAGCATCATCCTGTTTCAGGACACCTCGCTGGTCTATACGGTCGGCCTGGTGGACTTCCTCAATGCTTCGCGGGCCAGTGGCGACATCATCGGCCGCTCCAATGAGTTCCTGATCATCGCAGGTCTCGTGTACTTCACCATCAGCTTTGCCGCCTCGCAGCTGGTCAAGCATCTGCAAAAAAGGTTCGCCGTATGATCTCTATCAAGAACATCAACAAGTGGTATGGGGACTTCCAGGTACTGACCAATTGCAGCACCGAGGTCAGCAAAGGTGAGGTGGTGGTGGTGTGCGGGCCATCGGGTTCGGGCAAGTCGACGCTAATCAAGTGCGTGAACGCCCTGGAACCGTTCCAGAAAGGCGACATCGTGGTCGACGGCACCTCCATCGCCGACCCGAAGACCAACCTGCCGAAACTACGCTCGCGCGTGGGCATGGTGTTCCAGCATTTCGAACTGTTCCCCCACCTGACCATCACCGAAAACCTGACCATCGCGCAGATCAAGGTGTTGGGCCGCAGCAAGGAAGAAGCCACCAAGAAAGGCCTGCAACTGCTTGAGCGGGTCGGCCTTTCGGCCCACGCCCACAAGCATCCGGGCCAGCTCTCCGGCGGCCAGCAGCAGCGCGTGGCAATTGCCCGTGCCCTGGCGATGGACCCGGTGGTGATGCTGTTCGACGAACCGACCTCGGCCCTTGACCCGGAAATGGTCAACGAAGTGCTCGACGTGATGGTGCAACTGGCCCACGAAGGCATGACCATGATGTGCGTGACCCACGAAATGGGCTTTGCCCGCAAAGTGGCGAACCGGGTGATCTTCATGGACCAGGGCCAGATCATCGAAGACTGCAAGAAAGAAGAGTTCTTCGGCGACATCAGCGCCCGCTCCGAACGCGCGCAGCATTTCCTTGAGAAAATCCTGCAGCACTAAAAACACATTTGCGAAAGCTCCCACGCCTCCTGTGGGAGCGAGCCTGCTCGCGATGAGGCCATCACAGTCAACATCAATGTTGAAGGTAGGTCCGCCATCGCGAGCAGGCTCGCTCCCACAAGGGGCCGTGGTGACTCTGAGTAAGTGTTGTGGTTGACCCAAGGCTTCTGTGATGAAATGCGACCCCACCCTCTATCGCGCCGCGCCGCCATCACTCGCCGTGAAACCCCGTCTGATCCGCCATCTGTTCCTGCCGCCACTGGTCATTGCCCTGATGATCGGCCTGGGTTACCTCGGCTTCTGGATCAGCGAGCATTATGGCGTACGTGGCCTCGCCGAGAATGGCGAACGCCAGTTGGAGCTGCACGCCCGTGCGGTCGAGAGCGAAATCAACAAGTACACCTACCTGCCCAGCCTGCTGGAGCTTGAATCGAGTGTCTCGCAACTGCTCGATGACCCGACACCCGAGCATCGCAGGACCGTCAATGAATACCTCGAAGGCCTGAACCGCCGTAGCCGCAGCCGGGCCGTCTACGTGATGGACACCACTGGCCGGGTGATGGCCACCAGCAACTGGCGCGACGTCGACAGTTACCTGGGCGAAGACCTGTCCTTCCGCGCCTATTTCCAGAACGCCGTGCGCGGCCAGCCGGGGCGCTTCTACGGCATCGGCAGCACCAACGGCGAACCCGGCTACTACCTGGCCCATGGCCTGGAGCAACAAGGCAAGATCATCGGCGTCGCCGTGGTCAAGGTACGCCTCGAAGCCCTGGAGGAACGCTGGCAGCGAGCGCGACTGGAGGCGTTCGTCAGTGATGAGAACGGCATCATCATCCTGTCCAGCGACCCGGCGCGGCGGCTCAAGTCGGTGCGCCCCCTGAGCGACGACACCAAGGAACGCCTGGCCCGCAGCCTGCAGTACTACTGGTTCCCGCTCAATGAACTGGTGCCCTTGGCCCGGGAGCGCCTGGCCGAAGGCATGGAGAAGCTGACGTTCCCGGCCAACAGCGAACTGGTGTCCGACGAGCGCGCCATCAGCTACTTGTCGCAGACCCGACCCTTGAGCGACACACCGTGGAATTTCACCCTGCTGACCCCGCTTGAAGACCTGCGTCGCCAGGCGATCAACCAAGGCATCCTGGTGGCCGTGGCCTTCGCCCTGGTGGCGTTCCTGCTGATCGCCTGGAACGAACGGCGCAAGGTCATTGCCACCCGTCTCGCGGCCCGGAAAGCCTTGCAGCAAGCCAACAACCAGCTCGAGCGTCGGATTACCGAACGCACCACGGACCTACGCGCCAGCAACGAACGACTCAAGGGCCAGATACGCGAACGGCGTCAGGCCGAAGAGACCTTGCGCCGGGCCCAGGACGAACTGGTCCAGGCCGGTAAACTGGCGGCCATCGGCCAGATGTCCACCAGCATCGCCCATGAACTCAACCAGCCGCTGGCGGCACTGCGCACCTTGTCCGGCAATACCGTACGCTTCCTGGAGCGCGGCCAACTGGACATCGCCAGCACTAACCTCAAGACCATTAACGATTTGATCGACCGCATGGGCCGGATCACCGCCAGCCTGCGCGCCTTCGCCCGCCGCGGGGACGACCAGGGCCAGGCCAGCCTCGGCAAAGGCATCGAGGCCGCGCTGCAACTGCTGGGCGCTCGCCTTGAAAGCTTGAACATCCAGATTCATTCCAGCGTCGACGACGTCCAGGTACACATTGACCAGACGCGCCTGGAGCAGATCCTGGTGAACCTGATCGGCAATGCCCTGGACGCCATGCAGACGCAACCCGAACCGCAGCTGTGGCTCGAAGGTCAGGCCGGCGATGGCAAATATCGTCTGCGCGTGCGGGATAACGGCCACGGCATTGACCTAGAAACACGCAAGCATCTGTTCGAACCCTTCTTCACCACCAAACCCGGCGAACAAGGCCTGGGCTTGGGCCTGACGCTTTCCGCCAGCCTAGCCGCCGCCACAGGTGGATACCTGGGCGTTGAACACCCGGTTGAGGGCAGTGGAACCACGTTTGTCCTCAGTTTACCGTTGGTAAGCCTTTTACCTGCCGAGCCGCTATGAACAACGACCTGAGCGTACTGATCGTCGAAGACGACCCCCATGTCCTGCTGGGCTGCAAGCAGGCGCTGACCCTGGAAGACATTCCCTGCATCGGCGTGGGCAGCGCCGAAGAGGCCCTGGAGCGCGTCGACGATAACTTTGCCGGCATCGTCATCAGCGACATTCGCCTGCCGGGCATCGATGGCCTGGAACTGCTGACCCGCCTCAAGGCACGGGACCGCAGTTTGCCGGTGGTGCTGATCACCGGCCACGGCGACATTTCCATGGCCGTCGATGCCATGCAAAAAGGCGCCTATGACTTCATGGAAAAACCCTTCTCCCCTGAGCGCCTGGTGGACGTCGCCCGCCGTGCCCTGGAACAGCGCAGCCTCGCCCGGGAAGTGTCATCGCTGCGTCGGCAATTGGCCGAACGCGATTCCCTGGAAGGCCGGATCATTGGCCGCTCGCCCGCCATGCAGCACCTGCGCGCCCTGATCGCCAACGTCGCCGACACCTCGGCCAACGTGCTGATCGAAGGCGAAACCGGCACCGGCAAGGAATTGGTCGCCCGTTGCCTGCATGACTTCAGCCGACGCCACGACAAGCCGTTCGTCGCGCTGAACTGTGGCGGCCTGCCGGAGAACCTGTTCGAAAGCGAGATTTTCGGCCACGAGGCCAACGCCTTTACCGGTGCCGGCAAACGCCGGATCGGCAAGATCGAACACGCCGACGGTGGCACGCTGTTTCTCGATGAAGTGGAAAGCATGCCCCTGCCCTTGCAGATCAAATTGCTGCGCGTGTTGCAGGAACGTACCCTCGAGCGCCTGGGCTCGAACCAGAGCGTGGCCGTGGATTGCCGGGTAATCGCCGCCACCAAGTCCGACCTGGACGAAATGGGCCGGACCGGGCAGTTCCGCAGCGACCTGTATTACCGCCTCAACGTGGTGACCCTGGAACTGCCGCCACTGCGCGAGCGGCGCGAAGACATCCTGCAGCTGTTCAAGCACTTTCTCCAGCAGTCGTCCCTGCGCTTCGACCGCACGGTGCCGGAGCTGGACAACCAGACCCTGTCGAACCTGATGAGCCACGACTGGCCGGGTAACGTGCGCGAACTGCGCAACGTCGCCGAGCGCTACGCCCTGGGCCTGCCGGCGTTCAAGCGCTCCGGTGCCAGCGGCGGCAACCAGGGCCTGGCCTTCGCCGAAGCAGTCGAAGCCTTCGAGCGCAACCTGCTGGTAGACGCCCTGCAACGCAGCGGTGGCAACCTGACCCAGGCCAGCCTGGAATTGGGCATGGCCAAGACCACGCTGTTCGACAAAGTCAAAAAATATGGTCTGAGCCACTGACCGGGGACGTAAACCTGTGGACCTGATTTTCAAGGCGGCGCTGGGTGCAGCCGTGGTGGTCATCCTGGCGATGCTGGCCAAGACCAAGAACTATTACATCGCCGGACTGGTGCCGCTGTTCCCGACCTTCGCCCTGATTGCCCATTACATCGTCGGCAAGGGCCGCTCGGTGGACGACCTGAAGACCACCATCGTGTTTGGGATGTGGTCGATCATTCCGTACTTCGTCTATCTGGCGACCCTCTACGTGATGGTCGACCGCATGCGCCTGGAGGCCTCCCTCGCCGTAGCGGCGGTGGCGTGGCTGATGGCCGCGACGGTGCTGGTCAGCGCCTGGGTAAGAATCCACGGCTGAAGCTGCGGCGACGCACATCCCCCGTAGGAGCTGCCGAAGGCTGCGATCTTTTGATCTTGATCTTGGTCTTTCGCTCGTGACTCAATTGTCAGAGGAAAGATCGCAGCCTCGTTGCACTCGGCAGCTCCTACAGTTCGCGCAGGCCAGACAGGTCGTGCAGGATCAATAGCCGACGGTAAACCGGGTCCGCGAAAACCGCGGCTTTTCCACTTCATCGATCATCGCAATGGCGTAATCGGCAAAGCTGATCCTGCTCTCCCCGGCATCGTTGAACAGCAGGTGATCCTCGCCGACGCGGAACGCCTCCGTGCGCTCGGTTTCGACGAACTCTGCCGAAGGCGAAAGGAAGGTCCAGTCCAAGTCCTGCTCCTTGCGCAGTACGTCCAGGAACAATGCTCCGGCGCTGGCCTCGGCCAGGTATTCCTCCGGGAAGTCATCGCTGTCGATCACACGGCTGTTATCCGGCAACAGCAACGAACCGGCCCCGCCGACTACCAGCAAACGCTTGACCCCGGCAGCTTTCACCGGCCCGATGAGCTTGTCGGCCGGCACATTGGCGAAGTGAGCGGCACTGATCAACACGTCATGCCCGGCGATGGCTGCGGTCAACGCCTCGCTGTCCAATACATCCAGTTGCTTGCTGACCACCCTGGCCCTTTCACCGATTTTCGCGGTGTTGCGGGCAATGGCCGTCACGCTGTGACCACGCCGCAGGGCTTCTTCCAGCAATTGGCTGCCGGCGCGACCGGTGGCGCCGATGATTGCGATTTTGCTCATGGTGCTCTCCATTGGTTAGCGATGTTCGAAATGTCTGTTTTTGTGGCGAGGGGATTTATCCCCTCGCCACAAAAGTACCCGGATCAAAGATTGGCTTTCACCACTTCATCTCGCCCTTGGCCACCTTGGCACTGAGTTCCAGGGAACTGTCTTCACCCAGGTCCGGGTAGCGTTGCTTCATGGCAGCGATCAGCGCGGCGGAATCCTTGGCTTTGGCGGTTTCTTCGTCGAAGGCCTTGATGTAACCGGCGGTGAAGCGCACCGGGGCCAGGGAACGGGCGCTGTCACCCAAGTAGTGACCCGGAATCACCGTGCTCGGTTGCAATTTTTCAATGTTGGCGAGGGTCGCCAGCCAATCCTTGTGAGACTGCGGCGTCTGGGTATCGGCCATCCACACATGAGTGTTCTCGACCACCACCACACCACCAACCACGGCCTTGATCGATGGAATCCACACGAAACTGCGGTCCGGCTGCGGGCCATCGAGGCCGACGACCTGCAAGCGCTGGCCTTCCAGGGTCAGGCTGTCGCCCTTGAGCACCTGGGGCACGATGGCTTTGGCCGGCGCATCGGTCTTCAGGATCGGCCCCCAATATTTCAGCTTGCCGTCCATGGTGTGCTTGATGTGTTCGACGGTCGGCGCCGACGCCAGCACCTTGGCCTCAGGGAACGCGGCAGTCAGGGTTTCCAGACCAAAGTAGTAGTCTGGGTCGCCGTGGCTGATGTAGATCGTGGTCAGTCGCTTGCCACTGGCGCGGATTTTTTCCACCACCTGGGCGGCCTGGGTCTTACCGAACTGGGCGTCCACCAGAATCGCCTCTTTTTCACCGCTGACCAACACCGAAGTCACCGGGAAAACCGCCGCTGCGCCGGGGTTGTAGACGTCGAGTGTCAGGCCGGCGGCCCAGGTCTGGGCCGTGAAGGCCAGGGCGGCGGTTGCCAGTAGTAGGCGCTTGAGTGGGATAAATCCGGTCATGGTGTGCTCCGTTGTCCAAAAAGCCGTCAGGGGAATGGGGACTGAGCTTAGTTACCTGACTCGTTACAAAAAATGCGATGCTGGAACATAGTTTGTTTCTGAAATCGGGCAAATCATGGATCGTCTACAAGCAATGCGGGTGTTCGTCACGGTGGTGGACCTGGGCAGCCAGTCGGCGGCGGCCGAGCATCTGGACCTGTCGCGGCCGGTGGTGTCGCGGTATCTGGCGGAACTGGAGGACTGGGTCGGTGCCCGGTTGATGCACCGCACCACCCGCAAGCTGAGCCTGACGGCCGCAGGTTCGGAGATCCTGCCGCGTTGCCGGCAGATGCTGGAGCTGTCCGGCGACATGCAAGCCGCCGTCAGCACCCCGGACGACGCGCCACGGGGCATGTTGCGCATCAGTGCCAGTACCTCGTTCGGCCAAGCGCAACTGGCGAGCGCCATGGCCGAATACGTCAAGCGCTACCCAGGGGTGAGCGTCGACCTGCAAATGCTCGACCGCACCGTGAACCTGGTGGATGAGCGCATCGACCTGGCGATCCGCATGAGCAACGACCTGGACCCGAACCTGATTGCCCGTCGCCTCACGGTCTGCCGCTCGGTGATCTGCGCCTCGCCGCGATATCTGGGGGAACACTCGACACCGCTGCGAGTGGAAGACCTGAGCCGACACAACTGCCTGACCCACTCCTACGTCGGCAAGAGCCTGTGGCATTTCGAGCAGGACGGCGAGCAGGTGTCGGTGCCGGTGCAAGGGAATATCAGCGCCAACGAAGCCAGCACATTGCTTCAGGCAACGATAGCCGGTGCCGGCGTGGCCATGCTGCCCAGCTACCAGGCCGGCGCCCACATCAAGAACGGCGAACTGACCCGCCTGTTGCCCCACGCCGAACCCCGGCGGATGAACATGTACGCGGTGTACGCCTCACGCAAACACATGCCGTCGGCGCTGCGCAGTCTGCTGGATTTTTTGGTGCTCAAGTTTCCCGAGACGCCCGAGTGGGATGTGGGGCTCTAAACAATATTGGCCACAATGAGGTTCCCCTGTGGGAGCGAGCCCGCTCGCGATAGCGGTGTGACAGCTAATAGCGATGTTGACTGACTGTCCGCCATCGCGAGCAGGCTCGCACACAATGGAAATCAGTGTATGACCAGGATTTCACCAATAGCCCGCCCCAAGGCATACTGGCCACCCTCCGCACTCCAGAACCCAAAACCGCCCCATGCGTATCCACGTCAGTTTCATCGACCGCGTCGGCATCACCCAGGAAGTCCTGGCCTTGCTCGGTGGGCGCAATCTCAATCTGGATGCGGTGGAGATGGTGCCGCCCAACGTCTACATCGACGCCCCGACCCTCAGCCCGCAAGTGCTCGACGAGTTACGCGAGGCGCTGTTCAGCGTGCGCGGCGTGCAGGCCGTCACCGTGGTGGACATCCTGCCGGGTCAGCGTCGGCACTTGCAGCTCGATGCCTTGCTCGCGGCCATGACCGACCCGGTACTGGCCCTGGACAGTGCCGGCAAGGTGTTGCTGGCCAACCCGGCGCTGATTGCCCTGTACGGTCGTGAACCGGCCGGGGAAAGCGTGGCCGAGCTGTTCGGTGACGAGGCATTGCTGGACGCCTTGCTGGAGAGCGGTTTTCGCTTGCCGCTGCGGGAAATCACCCTCAACGGCCAGACGCTGCTGCTGGACGCCACGCCCATCACCGACGCCGGCGCGCTGCTGACGCTGTATCAACCGAACCGCATCGGCGAACGCCTGTCGGCACTGCATCACGATCACGCCGAAGGCTTCGACGCGCTGCTGGGCGAGTCCCCGGCAATTCGCACCCTCAAGGCCCGGGCCCTGCGGGTCGCGGCGCTGGATGCACCGTTGCTGATCCAGGGGGAAACCGGCACCGGCAAGGAATTGGTAGCCCGGGCTTGCCACGCCATCAGCGCCCGTCATGGCACCCCATTCCTAGCCCTGAACTGCGCGGCATTGCCAGAGAACCTGGCGGAAAGCGAGCTGTTCGGCTACGCCCCCGGCGCCTTCACCGGGGCCCAACGGGGCGGCAAGCCAGGCCTGATGGAGCTGGCGAACCAGGGCACGGTATTCCTCGATGAAATCGGCGAGATGTCGCCCTACCTGCAAGCCAAGTTGCTGCGTTTCTTGAACGATGGCAGCTTCCGTCGAGTGGGCGGCGACCGGGAAATCAAGGTCAACGTGCGGATCCTCAGCGCCACCCACCGCAACCTGGAGAAAATGGTCAGCGAGGGCTCGTTCCGCGAAGACCTGTTCTATCGCCTGAACGTGCTCAACGTCGAAGTCCCGCCGCTGCGTGAGCGCGGCCAGGACATCCTGCTGCTGGCGCGTTATTTCATGCAGCAGGCCTGCGCACAAATCCAGCGCCCGGTCTGCCGCCTGGCCCCCGGCACTTACCCGGCCCTGCTGGGCAACCGCTGGCCGGGCAACGTGCGGCAATTGCAGAATGTGATCTTCCGCGCCGCCGCCATCTGCGAAAGCAGCCTGGTGGACATCGGCGACCTGGACATCGCCGGCACCTCCGTGGCGCGCCAAGGCGATGTGGAAGTCGAAAGCCTGGAGCAGGCTATGGAAACCTTCGAGAAACACCTGCTCGAAAGCCTCTACGTCAACTACCCCTCCACCCGCCAGCTCGCCAGCCGCCTGCAAACCTCCCACACCGCGATTGCCCATCGGTTGCGTAAATACGGGATTTCCAACAAGCCATAAGCCCACCGCAATCCCCTTGTGGGAGCGAGCTTGCTCGCGATGACGGTAGCCCAGTCAGCCATAGGTTGACTGACACACCGCTATCGCGAGCAAGCACGCTCCCACTGGGTTCTGTGTTGTGGTCGAGAATCGCGTCAAAAACGACATCCACCTGTACTGAAAGCGCTACAGCGGAACGATATCGCTACACTCATCGCTAAGCAGCGCTGCGCAAGGCTTTGATCCCACAACGATTTTTTCCAGCCTCCCAGCTGTAGCGATTTCGCTACAGCGAAGTCGATCCAAGCTTCGACAAAACCAGCCAAACCATTGATATGTAAGCAATTATTAACATTGGCCGCATTCTTGCTATGGGTATTAGCATTCGGCCGGGCCAAGCCCCGCGCCTTTCTTCGCGTCCACCAGACGAATCTGGCCCCAGGAGTTTCCATGAGCGAGTTGCGTTTCACTGAAGATCACGAATGGCTGTGCACCGAAGCCGACGGCAGCGTCACCGTAGGCATTACCGCTTTCGCGCAGAACGCATTGGGTGACGTGGTTTTTGTGCAACTGCCTGAACTGCAAGCCTATGAAAAAGGCGCCGAAGCCTCCACCGTGGAGTCGGTCAAGGCCGCCAGCGGTGTGTACATGCCACTGGACGGTGAAGTGCTCGAAGTGAATGGCAACCTCGACAGCAGCCCGGAACTGGTCAACGAAGATCCTATGGGCGAAGGCTGGTTCTTCCGCTTTAAACCGACCGACGTCGACGCAGTGGCTAAGCTGTTGGATCAAGACGCCTACGACCGCCTGATCAAAGCCAACGCCCAAGCCTGAGGAGCGCCACATGACCGTTAATCTCGGCACTGCCAACGAATTCATTGCCCGCCATATCGGCCCGCGTGCCAGCGACGAGCAAGCCATGCTCGAGCGCCTGGGCTACGACTCCCTGGAGAGCCTGAGCGCCAGCGTCATTCCAGAAAGCATCAAGGGCACCAGCGTGCTGGACATGGGCGACGGCCAGAGCGAAGCCGATGCTCTGGCCTCGATCAAGGCGATCGCCGCCAAGAACCAACTGTTCAAGACCTACATCGGCCAGGGCTACTACAACTGCCATACGCCGGCGCCTATTCTGCGCAACCTGCTGGAAAACCCGGCCTGGTACACCGCCTACACCCCGTATCAACCAGAAATCTCCCAGGGCCGTCTCGAAGCGTTGTTGAACTTCCAGACCTTGATCAGCGACCTCACCGGCCTGCCGATTGCCAACGCGTCCTTGCTCGACGAAGCCACCGCCGCCGCCGAAGCCATGACCTTCTGCAAGCGCCTGAGCAAGAACAAGGGCAGCAACGCGTTCTTCGCCTCCGTACACAGCCACCCGCAGACCCTCGACGTGCTGCGCACCCGTGCCGAGCCCCTGGGCATCGACGTCGTGGTAGGCGATGAGCGCGAACTGAGCGACGTCAGCAGCTTCTTCGGCGCGCTGCTGCAATACCCGGCCAGCAACGGTGACCTGTTCGACTACCGCGAACTGACCGAACGCTTCCACACCGCCAATGCCCTGGTGGCGGTTGCCGCGGACCTGCTGGCCCTGACCCTGTTGACCCCGCCAGGTGAATTCGGCGCCGACGTGGCCATCGGCAGTGCCCAGCGCTTCGGCGTACCACTGGGCTTCGGCGGCCCGCACGCGGCGTACTTCTCCACCAAGGATGCCTTCAAGCGCGATATGCCGGGCCGCCTGGTCGGCGTTTCCGTGGACCGTTTCGGCAAGCCGGCCCTGCGCCTGGCGATGCAGACCCGCGAGCAACACATCCGCCGCGAGAAAGCCACGAGCAACATCTGCACCGCCCAGGTGCTGCTGGCCAACATCGCCAGCATGTACGCCGTGTACCACGGTCCCAAGGGCCTGGTACAAATTGCCAATCGCATCCATCACCTGACCGCGATCCTCGCCAAGGGCCTGGGCGCGCTGGGCCTGAGCGTCGAGCAAGAAAGCTTCTTCGACACCCTGACCTTGCACACCGGCGCGCAAACCGCCGCCCTGCACGACAAGGCCCGCGCACAGCGCATCAACCTGCGTGTCGTGGACGCTGAACGCCTGGGCCTGTCCCTGGACGAGACCACCAGCCAGGCTGACGTCGAAGCCCTGTGGAACGTGTTGGCCGACGGCAAGGCGCTACCGGACTTCGCGGCACTGGCCGCCAGCGTGCAAAGCCATATCCCGGCCGAGCTGGTGCGCCAATCGGCGATCCTCAGCCATCCGGTGTTCAACCGCTACCACTCCGAAACCGAACTGATGCGCTATCTGCGCAAACTCGCCGACAAGGACCTGGCCCTGGATCGCACCATGATCCCGCTGGGCTCCTGCACCATGAAACTCAACGCCGCCAGCGAAATGATCCCGGTGACCTGGGCCGAGTTCGGCACCCTGCACCCGTTCGCCCCGGCCGAGCAGAGTGCTGGCTACCAGCAACTGACCGATGAGCTGGAGGCCATGCTTTGCGCCGCCACCGGCTATGACGCGGTGTCCCTGCAACCCAACGCCGGTTCCCAGGGTGAATACGCCGGCCTGCTGGCGATCCGCGCCTATCACCAGAGCCGTGGCGACGATCGTCGCGACATCTGCCTGATCCCGTCCTCGGCCCACGGCACCAACCCGGCCACCGCCCACATGGCCGGCATGCGCGTGGTCGTGACCGCCTGCGATGCCCGCGGCAACGTCGACATCGAAGACCTGCGGGCCAAGGCTATCGAGCACCGCGAACACCTCGCCGCGCTGATGATCACCTACCCGTCCACCCACGGTGTGTTCGAAGAAGGCATCCGCGAAATCTGCGGCATCATTCATGACAACGGCGGCCAGGTGTACATCGACGGCGCCAACATGAACGCCATGGTCGGCCTCTGCGCCCCGGGCAAGTTCGGCGGCGACGTGTCGCACCTGAACCTGCACAAAACCTTCTGCATTCCCCACGGCGGTGGCGGCCCGGGCGTCGGCCCGATTGGCGTCAAGTCGCACCTGGCACCGTTCCTGCCGGGCCACGCCAACATGGAACGCAAGGAAGGCGCGGTGTGCGCGGCGCCGTTCGGCAGCGCGAGCATCTTGCCGATCACCTGGATGTACATCGGCATGATGGGCGGAGCCGGCCTCAAGCGCGCCTCGCAACTGGCGATCCTCAACGCCAACTACATCGCCCGTCGCCTGGAAGAGCACTACCCGGTGCTCTACTCCGGCAGCAACGGCCTGGTAGCCCACGAATGCATCCTCGACCTGCGCCCACTCAAGGACAGCAGCGGCATCAGCGTCGATGACGTGGCCAAGCGCCTGATCGATTTCGGCTTCCACGCCCCGACGATGTCGTTCCCGGTGGCCGGCACGTTGATGATCGAGCCGACCGAAAGCGAGTCCAAGGAAGAACTGGACCGCTTCTGCGACGCCATGATCTGCATCCGCGAAGAAATCCGCGCGGTGGAAAACGGCAGCCTGGACAAAGACGACAACCCACTGAAAAACGCCCCCCACTCGGCGGCTGAAATCGTCGGCGAGTGGACCCACCCTTACAGCCGCGAACAGGCGGTTTACCCGGTGGCCTCGTTGGTCGAGGGCAAGTACTGGCCGCCCGTGGGCCGGGTCGACAACGTGTTCGGCGACCGCAACCTGATCTGCGCCTGCCCGTCGATCGAAAGCTACGCTTGACCTGAACGGAGGGCGATCTGCCAGCCCTCCGAATCCCCTGTGGGAGCTAGCCTGCTCGCGATAGCGGCGTAACAGCCAATAGAGATGTTGCCTGACACTCCGCTATCGCGAGCAGGCTCGCTCCCACAAGGATCTATGCCCGACTTTAAACCGTCGATCCTCATAAAAAGAAACCGGAGAAACACCATGTCGTTAAGCGTGTTCGACCTGTTCAAGATCGGTATCGGCCCTTCCAGCTCCCATACCGTCGGCCCGATGCGTGCCGCTGCCCGTTTCGCCGAGGGGCTGCGTCGCGATGACTTGCTCAATTGCACCACCAGCGTCAAAGTCGAGCTCTACGGCTCGCTCGGCGCCACCGGCAAGGGTCACGGCAGCGACAAGGCCGTGCTGCTGGGCCTGGAAGGCGAGCATCCCGACACCGTGGACACCGAAACCGTCGACGCCCGCCTGCAAGCGATCCGCAGCAGCGGTCGCCTGAACCTGCTCGGCGAACACTCCATCGAATTCAATGAAAAGCTGCACTTGGCGATGATCCGCAAGCCGCTGGCCTTTCACCCCAACGGCATGATCTTCCGCGCCTTCGATACCGCAGGGCTGCAAGTACGCAGCCGCGAGTACTACTCGATCGGTGGCGGCTTTGTCGTGGATGAAGACGCGGCTGGCGCCGACCGCATCGTCGAAGATGCCACGCCCCTGACCTTCCCGTTCAAGAGTGCCAAGGACCTGCTGGGCCACTGCAGCACTTATGGGCTGTCCATCAGCCAGGTGATGCTGACTAACGAAAGCGCCTGGCGCCCCGAAGCCGAGACCCGCGCCGGCCTGCTGAAAATCTGGCAGGTGATGCAGGATTGCGTGGCGGCGGGCTGTCGCAACGAAGGGATTCTGCCAGGCGGGCTGAAGGTCAAGCGCCGGGCCGCGGCGTTGCACCGCCAGCTGTGCAAGAACCCGGAAGCCGCACTGCGCGACCCGCTGTCGGTGCTGGACTGGGTCAACCTGTATGCCTTGGCGGTCAACGAAGAAAACGCCTATGGCGGGCGCGTCGTCACCGCACCGACCAACGGGGCGGCGGGCATCATCCCGGCCGTGCTGCATTACTACATGCGCTTTATCCCCGGGGCCAGCGAGGATGGCGTGGTGCGGTTCCTGCTGACCGCCGCCGCCATCGGCATCCTGTACAAGGAAAACGCCTCCATCTCCGGCGCCGAAGTCGGTTGCCAGGGTGAAGTGGGCGTGGCCTGCTCCATGGCCGCCGGCGCCCTGTGCGAGGTGCTGGGCGGCAGCGTGCAGCAAGTGGAAAACGCCGCCGAGATCGGCATGGAACACAACCTTGGCCTGACCTGCGACCCGATCGGCGGCCTGGTGCAGGTGCCGTGCATCGAGCGCAACGCCATGGGCTCGGTGAAAGCCATCAACGCGGTGCGCATGGCCATGCGCGGCGACGGGCATCACTTCGTCTCCCTCGACAAAGTCATCCGCACCATGCGCCAGACCGGTGCCGACATGAAAAGCAAATACAAGGAGACCGCCCGCGGCGGTCTGGCGGTCAACATCATCGAATGCTGATGCGCTTGCCTCACTTCTACATTTTTTCCAGGAGCTGATATGTCCACCGAACAACTGCTGAAGACCCCGCTGCACGCGCTGCACCTCGAACTCGGCGCCCGCATGGTGCCGTTCGCCGGCTACGACATGCCGGTGCAATACCCTCTGGGCGTGATGAAGGAACACCAGCACACCCGCGATCAGGCCGGGCTGTTCGACGTGTCCCACATGGGCCAGATCCGCCTGACTGGCGCCGGCGCCGCCAAGGCCCTGGAAACCCTGGTGCCGGTGGACATCATCGACCTGCCGGTGGGCATGCAGCGCTACGCCATGTTCACCAACGACAACGGCGGCATCCTTGACGACTTGATGGTGGCCAACCTGGGCAACGACGAACTGTTCCTGGTGGTCAATGCGGCCTGCAAGGACCAGGACCTGGCCCACCTACGTGCCCACATTGGCGCGCAGTGCAGCATCGAGCCACTGTTCGAAGCCCGAGCCCTGCTTGCCCTGCAGGGGCCAGCTGCCGTCACCGTGCTTGCACGCCTGGCGCCAGACGTGGCGAAAATGACTTTCATGCAGTTCCAGCGCGTCACGCTGCTGGGCGTGGACTGCTTTGTCAGCCGTTCCGGCTACACCGGTGAAGACGGTTTCGAAATCTCGGTACCCGCCGCCGATGCGGAAAAACTGGCCCGCGCCCTGCTGGCCGAGCCGGAAGTCGCGGCCATCGGCCTCGGCGCCCGTGACTCCCTGCGCCTGGAAGCCGGCCTGTGCCTCTACGGCCACGACATGAACACCGAGACCACGCCGGTCGAAGCCAGCCTGCTGTGGGCGATGTCCAAAGTACGTCGTGCCGACGGCACCCGCGCTGGCGGTTTCCCCGGCGCCGAAACCGTGTTCGCCCAACAACAGGGCGGCGTGCGCCGCAAACGTGCCGGCCTGCTGCCCCAGGAACGCACACCGGTGCGCGAAGGCGCAGAGATCGTCAACGAAGCGGGCGTGATTATCGGGACGGTGTGCAGCGGCGGTTTCGGCCCGACCCTGGGCGGTCCGTTGGCGATGGGTTACCTGGACAGCGCCTATGTCGCGCTGGATACGCCAGTCTGGGCCATCGTGCGTGGGAAAAAGGTGCCTTTACTTGTAAGCAAAATGCCATTCGTCCCACAACGCTACTACCGCGGTTGATTGACTGTTTCTATAAGTAACGCGATTGCGTTATACGTGCACTAATGTGTAACGCAACCGCCATAAAAAGGTGCATATCCTTAGACATTCAATGGCGCTTATAACAGTCGTTAACCATTGAACTGGCCTATCGAATAGGCCCCGCCTGGCGATGTATGTAATTGCCTGAAAGCTGAGTAAATACGGGCTTCCCCGGGGGTTGTTTTTTCATTCGTAGTTGGCGTAGAGTTTGGTCACTGTGTTTGCATGGGTCGCTTGGAATCGTGACCTGGGCAGTAGCTTATGAAGTTCGCTACATCCCGTTCGACGTCTCTTACTTTCCTGCAACCCAGCCCCAGTACTCTTTCATGCGAAAGAGGCTGTCATCAATGTTAGCGTCAAAGGAAATAAGAAAATGTCTCAACGTCAGAGCGGTACCGTCAAGTGGTTCAACGACGAGAAGGGGTTTGGTTTTATCACGCCTGAAAGCGGTCCGGACCTGTTCGTGCATTTCCGCGCCATCCAGGGCAACGGCTTCAAGAGCCTGAAAGAAGGCCAGAAAGTCACTTTCGTTGCCGTGCAAGGCCAGAAAGGCATGCAGGCTGACGAGGTTCAAACCGAAGCCTAAGGCTTTCGCACACTAAAAAGGCCCCTGATTGATATCAGGGGCTTTTTTATGGGCGTAAATCCGTAAAATGGCTTCTTTTTTCAGCTGAGGCCGTCATGCCGAAACACCTGCTCACTCCCCAGGGCGACTTTCCTCCCGCCGGCCTGGGCCGTCGCCTGGCAGCGATGTTTTATGACTTCTTGTTGTGCACAGCGCTGCTGATCGTCACCAGCGGTGCCTATAAGATGATCCAGATGGCGATCATCGGCGAAGAAAAAATGCGCGCCCTGAGCGAAGCCGGCGCCCTGGACGGTGACCCGCTGCTGTCCACCGTGCTGCTGTTCGTGCTGTTCGGCTTCTTCGCCAAGTTCTGGACCCACAACGGCCAGACCCTGGGCATGCAAGTGTGGTGCATCCGGGTACAGAACGCCGATGGCACGGCCATCAGCCTATGGCAGGCGCTGTTACGGTTCGTGGTATCGATTGCGTCATTGCTGCTGGTGGGGCTGGGTTTCATCTGGGCGCTGTTCGACAAGCGCAAGCGCAGTTGGCATGACATCTACTCGGATACGCAGTTGGTGCGGATTCCCAAGAAGCCCAAATAAGAACACCACAAGGGCGCTTGCTCCCGCTCGGCTCTGTGGAGCTGTGTAGGAGCTGTGTAGGAGCTGTCGAGTGAAACGAGGCTGCGATCTTTCCCAGACACTTGAGTCTCAAGCGAAAGATCGAAAGATCAAAAGATCGCAGCCTTCGGCAGCTCCTACAGAGCCGAGTGGGAGCAAGCGCCCTTGCCATAAAAAGCTTGATAGGCCTCAAGACCGTTTAAAAGCCTCAAGCCTTCCAACAATCAGGCATTGCCCGCCAGCTTCATCCGCGCCGCCTGGGTGAAGTCCAGCATGCGCTTGAGCGGGCGAATCGCCTGGGGGATCAGCGCCGGGTCGACGAAGATCTCGTTGGCGCCCTCCTGCAAGCTCTTGAGCGTGCGTTCCAGGGTATTCATCGCCATCCACGGGCAGTGCGCGCAACTGCGGCACGCCGCGCCGTTGCCGGCCGTAGGGGCTTCGATGAAGACCTTGTCCGGGCACAACTGCTGCATCTTGTAGAAAATGCCTCGGTCGGTGGCGACGATCAGCGTCTTGTTCGGCAGGGTTTGGGCCGCAGCGATCAACTGGCTGGTGGAGCCAACGGCATCCGCCAGTTCAATCACCGACGTCGGCGACTCCGGGTGCACCAGGATCGCAGCATCCGGGTACAGCGCCTTCATGTCCTCCAACTGCTTGGACTTGAACTCTTCGTGGACGATACAGGCACCGTCCCAGAGCAGCATGTCGGCGCCGGTCTTGCGCTGGATGTAGGTGCCCAGGTGCTTGTCCGGCCCCCAGATGATCGTCTCGCCGTTGTCCATCAGGCTCTCGACGATCTCCAGCGCGCAACTGGATGTCACCACCCAGTCGGCCCTGGCCTTGACCGCCGCCGAGGTGTTGGCATAGACCACCACGGTGCGCTCCGGATGCTGGTCGCAGAACGCCGAGAACTCGTCCACCGGGCAACCCAGGTCCAGGGAGCAAGTGGCTTCCAGAGTGGGCATCAGCACACGTTTTTCGGGGTTGAGGATCTTGGCGGTTTCCCCCATGAACTTGACCCCCGCCACCACCACGGTCTTGGCCGGGTGGGCATTGCCGAAGCGGGCCATTTCCAGGGAGTCGGACACGCAACCACCGGTCTCTTCGGCCAGGGCCTGGATGATCGGGTCGCAGTAGAAGTGCGCGACCAGCACCGCGTCCTGAGCCTTGAGCTCGGCGGCG
Organism: Pseudomonas sp. RL_105y_Pfl2_101; assembly: GCF_963970585.1. Taxonomy (NCBI): domain Bacteria; kingdom Pseudomonadati; phylum Pseudomonadota; class Gammaproteobacteria; order Pseudomonadales; family Pseudomonadaceae; genus Pseudomonas; species Pseudomonas sp. RL_105y_Pfl2_101. The sequence continues at coordinate 34,077 of NZ_CAXAPG010000006.1, read as the reverse complement.
ATGGCGGCGCGGTACCAGGCTTCTTGCTCGGCGGTCAGCGGCTTGGGCTGCTTGGCGTCGAGGTGGGCTTGGACCAGAAGGCGTTCGGAAATTTGCGTCATGTTCGCAAGACCTGCAAGCGCGTTTAGCGCGAAAGTCGAGTATACACCCGGCTCCGGACCACTCGGGTACCGCCGGGAAAGTGGGTATCAATCAGGCACGGGACAGCGTGAAGCCGGCAAGGCTACAGAATATCCCGTCGATGCAAAAGATCATTCTGACCTGTGCCCAACCCTAGAACCGGACGTGCGCCCCAGCGGGAGCAAGCTGACCGAAATGTAATCACCTGCCCCGCTGGCTTATGTCATCTTCTTTTCAAAGCGACACCAGGGAACAGCCCCCGTGTTCGCTGCGAATCGACTGACGGACTTCCATCGTATGCAAACAAAAACTTCCCGGCGAACCTTCGTAAAGGGCCTGACTGCCAGCGGCATCCTCGGCGGCCTGGGCTTGTGGCGCGCACCTGTCTGGGCAGTCACCGGCCCGGGCCAGCCCAACGTCCTGAGCGGCACCGAGTTCGACTTATTCATCGGCGAAAGCCCGGTCAATTTCACCGGCAACCCACGCACCGCCCAGACCATCAACGGCGGCATTCCCGGTCCGCTGCTGCGCTGGCGTGAAGGCGACACCGTGACCCTGCGGGTGCGCAATCGCTTGAGGGACACCACGTCCATCCACTGGCACGGTATCCTGCTGCCAGCCAACATGGACGGCGTTCCGGGGTTGAGTTTCAAGGGCATAGAACCCGACGGCATGTACGTGTATCAGTTCAAAGTCCGGCAGAACGGCACCTACTGGTACCACAGCCATTCCGGTTTCCAGGAACAATCCGGGGTCTACGGCCCGCTGGTGATCGATGCCAAGGAACCGGAGCCCTTCCAGTACGAACGGGACTACGTGGTGATGCTCACCGACTGGACCGATGAAGACCCCGGCGCCGTCATGCGCAAGCTCAAGAAACAGTCGGACTACTACAACTACAACAAACGCACCGTCGGCGACTTCATCGACGATGTGGGCAAGAACGGCTGGGCCAGCACCGTGGCCGACCGCAAGATGTGGGCTGAGATGAAGATGAATCCCACCGACCTGGCCGACGTCAGTGGTGCCACCTACACCTACCTCATGAACGGCCAGGCGCCGGACATGAACTGGACCGGCCTGTTCAAGCCTGGCGAACGTCTTCGCCTGCGCTTCATCAACGGCTCGTCCATGAGCTATTTCGACGTGCGCATTCCCGGCTTGAAGATGACGGTGGTGGCCTCCGACGGCCAATACGTCAAACCGGTGAGTGTCGATGAGTTCCGGATCGCCGTGGCCGAAACCTATGACGTCATCGTCGAGCCGACCCAGGAGGCCTACACCCTGTTCGCCCAGTCCATGGACCGCACCGGCTACGCCCGCGGCACCCTCGCGGCCAGGGCCGGGCTGTCGGCGCCAGTGCCGCCCCTGGACCCGCGGCCATTGGTGACCATGGACGACATGGGCATGGGTGACATGGACCACGGCAGCATGGGGCAAATGAGCGGTATGGACCACGGTTCGATGCAGGGCATGGACGACATGACCGGCATGGATCACGGCGCCATGCAAGGCATGGACGGTATGCTGTCGCCCCCCGACACCGTGAAAGACAACCCCCTGGTGGACATGCAGGCCATGAGCGTCAAGCCCAAACTCGACGACCCGGGCATGGGGCTGCGCGACAACGGCCGCAAAGTGCTGACCTACTCAGACCTGCGCAGCACCTTCCCCGACCCCGACGGCCGCGAGCCAGGCCGTACGCTCGTGCTGCACCTGACCGGGCACATGGAGAAATTCGTCTGGTCGTTCAACGGCGTGAAATTTTCCAACGCGGCGCCGCTGCTGCTCAAGTATGGCGAGCGACTGCGCATCGTGCTGATCAACGACACCATGATGACCCACCCCATCCACCTGCACGGCATGTGGAGCGACCTGGAGGATGAGAACGGTCAATTCATGGTGCGCAAGCACACCCTCGACGTGCCACCGGGCGCCAAGCGCAGCTACCGCGTCACGGCCGATGCCCTCGGACGCTGGGCGTACCACTGTCATCTGCTGTTTCACATGGAGATGGGGATGTTCCGTGAAGTTCGGGTGCAGGAATGAGGAGCCGACCATGACCACTGTTTTTCAATACCCCATGGCACTCATTGCCGGCCTGACCCTCGGTGCCACCCCCTCGGCCTGGGCGGCGGGCAACGACATGCAAGGCATGGATCACAACCAGATGCCCGGGATGGACCATAGCCAGATGCAAGGCATGGATTCGATGCAGGGCATGGAAACCATGCAATCAGCGCCGACCAGCAGCCGCACGCCGATCCCGGAACTGACCGCCGCCGACCGCGCCGCCGTCTACGAGGATCGTGGCGGACACGCGGTGCATGACAGCGCCATCAATTCGTTTTTCCTCATCGACCAGTTGGAGTGGCAGGACGCCGATGACGGCAGCGCCCTGAGCTGGGACGCCTCCGGCTGGATCGGTGGCGACATCGACCGTTTGTGGCTGCGCTCCGAAGGTGAACGCCTCAACGGCAAGACCGAAGAGGCGGAACTTCAAGCCCTATGGGGCCACGCCATCAGTCCTTGGTGGGACGTGGTGGCCGGCGTACGCCAGGACTTCAAGCCGGGCGACCCGCAAACCTGGGCCACCTTCGGCGTGCAAGGCATGGCGCTGTACAACTTCGAAGCCGAAGCCACTGCGTTCATCGGCGAAGGTGGCCAGAGCGCAGCGCGCCTGGAAGGTGACTACGATATCTTGCTGACCAATCGGTTGGTCCTGCAGCCCACCGCCGAGGTCAACTTCTATGGCAAGAACGATCCCACCCGTGGTGTCGGCTCAGGGTTGTCAGACACCGAACTCGGCGTGCGACTGCGTTATGAAATACGCCGCGAATTCGCGCCCTACATTGGCGTCACCTGGAACCGCGTCTACGGCAACACCGCCGATTACGCCCGACAAGAAGGCGAAGACCGCAGCGAAGCGCGCCTGGTGCTGGGCCTGCGCATGTGGTTCTGAGCCGCTGACCTGCCTCACTAAAAACCAAGAACCAAGTTGTAGGAGTCCTTGCATGTCATTCATCAAAACCGCTGTTGTTGCTGTCGCCTTGTCCACCGGCCTGTTGGTCAGTGCCTTGGCCCAGGCTCACCCGAAACTGCTGTCCTCTAGCCCTGCCGAAGGCGCAGACGGCGCGGCACCGGCAAAAATCGAGCTGCATTTTTCCGAAATCCTGATGACCAAGTTCTCCGGCGCCAAGCTGACGATGACCGAGATGCCCGGCATGGCGGCGCATTCGCCCATGCCCATGCCAGCCAAGGTCTCCGGCAGCGATGACCCGAAAACCATGGTCATTATCCCGAACGCCCCCCTCTCCGCCGGTACCTATCAGGTCCAGTGGCGTGCGGTGTCGTCCGACACTCATCCGATCACCGGCAACGTCACGTTCAAGGTGAAGTGAGTTGATGAGCGACTTGATCAACATTGCGCTGCGTTTTGCCCTGTACCTGGATTTGATGTTGCTGTTCGGTCTGGCCGCGTTTGGCCTTTATAGCCTGCGAGGCCAGGAGCGGGCCTCAGGGGTGCAGTTGCCTTTCGTGCCGCTGCTGCTGATCTCGGCGCTGCTGGGCGGGTTGCTCTCTCTGGCCGCCATGGCCTGCATGGCCTGGGCCATGAGCGGCGTTTCGGAGTGGAGCGAGCTGTGGCCGCACATAGAAATGCTGGTAGTGCAGACCGATGTCGGCCTGACGTGGACGCTGCGCATGGCCGCGCTGTTGCTGGCCGGTTTCGCCGTGACGCTCAATCAGCGTTGGCCGACCGCCAGCCTAAGCCTGGTCACACTGGGCGGGGCCGTGGCGCTGGCGACGCTGGCCTGGGCAGGCCACGGCGCCATGGACGAAGGCTCCCGTCGTAACTGGCACTTCATCACCGACTTCCTGCACCTGTGGGCGGCGGGTGGCTGGGTCGGGGCATTGGCCGCGTTTGCCCTGCTGCTTCGCCAGGCCGAACCTCAGTTGGCGATACTGGTCCGGACATTGACCGGGTTTGAAACCGCCGGGGCGATGATCGTGGTGCTGATCAGCGTGACGGGGGTGGTCAATTATCTGTTCATCGTCGGCCCGAGCGTCGCGCAATTGCTCGACAGCACCTACGGCCAGTTGCTGGCGCTCAAGCTCGTCTTGTTCGCGGCCATGCTGGTGTTCGCCGCGTTGAACCGTTTTCATCTGAGTCCACTCCTGGAAAATGCCCGGCAGAGCGGCGAGCACGGGGTCGCGGTGAATGCCCTGCGGCGCAGCATAGTCCTGGAGTTCTCTGTGGCGGTGATCATCCTGGGGGGGGTGGCTTGGCTGGGGACCTTGAGCCCTGGAATGGAGTAGTCGGGGGCACGCTGGCCCCCTTATAACGCCCAACTGAATCCGTAGCGAGGGAACTGGCTCCCACGCCAAAAAGATCAACCGGGCTCGGCATTTAATTATTCAATAAGCACCGCCAGTTTTCAGTTTGCCCAAAACACCGTACCGACGCATAAATGATGCTTTGTTTTAGCCAAGGCTCTGTTATGGAAAACGTTCGAACCTCAAGCACCCATGCCGTCTGGTTAATGGTCAGCATCGTGTTGGTGGCGCTGAACCTGCGGCCCTCGATGGCCGCCGTCGGACCGCTGTTATCCGCCATTCGCGGCGAGATCCCCCTGAGTTTCAGCACCGCCTCGCTGCTGACCATGTTGCCGGTCATGGCGATGGGCTTGGCGATGTTCCTGGGCATGCGCATCGCCCTGCGCATCGGGGAGCACCGCACCATCGTGCTGTCGCTGTTGATCATTGGTATTGCCACCGCATCGCGCTTGTACCTGGACAGCGCCGCCGAGCTGATCATCAGCGCGGTGTTGGCCGGGCTCGGCATTGCGCTCATCCAGGCGGTGATGCCGGCGCTGATCAAGTCGCGCTACGCCGACAACGTCTCACTGTTCATGGGCCTGTATGTCACGTCGATCATGGGCGGGGCGGCGATTGCCGCGTCGTTTTCGCCGTTTGTCCTGTCGCAGACCGGCAGCTGGCGCATCGGCCTGGCCATCTGGGCACTGCTAGCGTTGGTCGCCCTGGGTTGCTGGTACGCCCAGCGCGCAGCCGTGACACCGCTGCCTGAAACCCCTGTCCAGCAGCAAGAGTCATTCTTCAGCAATTCCCGAGCTTGGTTACTGGCGATTTTCTTCGGCCTGGGCACCGCCTCCTACACCTGTGTATTGGCCTGGCTGGCCCCGTACTACGTGGAGAAGGGTTGGAGTGAACAACACGCGGGCCTGCTGTTGGGGTTCCTCACGGCCATGGAAGTGCTGTCCGGCCTCGTCACCCCGGCGATTGCCAACCGCAGCCAGGACAAGCGCGTGGTGCTCGCCGTGTTACTGGTCCTGATCATAAGCGGCTTCTGTGGCCTGATCCTCAGTCCGGAACGCTTCAGCCTGTTGTGGCCTTGCCTGTTGGGTCTGGGCATCGGCGGCCTGTTTCCAATGAGTTTGATCGTGTCCCTCGACCACTTGGACAACCCACGACGGGCCGGCGGCCTGACCGCGTTCGTGCAAGGCATCGGCTACCTGATCGCTGGGCTCTCGCCATTGATTGCCGGGATGATTCGCGATCAGTTGGGCAGCTTCGAATGGGCCTGGTGGTCGCTCACGGCCGTCATGGCGCTGATGCTCCTGATGGTCCTGCGCTTCAATCCCAAGCAATACGCGCGGCACATCAGTTAGTCGACGAAGACCAGCCACTCGTGCCCGGGGCTGCATTGGATGCAGCCCCGGTTTTGACAATTCACCCATGACGGCAGACCGTTTTGTCCATCATGACGTTCCGATCCGCAATACAGGAATAAGACCTTGATGAAAAACGTCGGCTTTGCTGCCGCTCACTGGGGCATGCTTATTTGGGCGATGCTGATCGCCTCGTCATTCTTTGCCGCGGCCCAGGTTAGCAAGACGATCGACCCGATCTTGCTCACAGGCCTGCGGCTGCTGTTTTCCGCACTGATGTTCCTGCCGCTACTGCTCCTGAAAAATACCTCGCCCATTTCCGTCAGGGGCCTGCTGGCCCATGCCGTGCTCGGCCTGCTGTTGGCAACTTATTTTGGTTCGTTGTTCGAAGCGCTGCGCTATACCTCAGCGGTCAACACCGCGACGTTGTACACGCTGGTGCCCTTGATGACCTTGTTTTTCGAGGTATTCCTGCTGCCCAGTCCCAGCCTCAAGACCCGCCTGCTCCCCATGTTGGTGGCGGCAGCCGGTGCAGTGTTGCTGACACTCAAGGGCTCGGCCCCGGGACAGATGCCGGCGCTCTATCCGGTGCTGGTGTTCGGTGCCGGTTGCCTGGCGATGGCGTTGTATTCGCCGCTGAGTCAACGCTTCAAGGCGACCGCGTTGCGAGGCCGCGATCCGGTGGCGATGACGTTCTGGAACATGCTGTTCGGTTCGCTGTTTTTGCTGGTGTTCTGCCTGGTCAGCGGTGGGTGGCGCAGCGGCCTGCAACTGTCAACGCTGGACATCGGCTGGCTGGTGTACCTGGCCTTGTTCGGGACCCTCGCCACGTTCTGGCTGCTGCACCGGGCCATCGGGGTGATCTCGCCCTCCACGGTGATTTCCTACGTCTACCTCAACACGTTGTTCGTCACCCTATTGAATTGGTTCTGGCTCAGGCAGCAACCGATGATGATCGAGATCATCGGCGCCGCGCTGGTGGGGGGCGGCATGCTGGCACTGGTGGTCAGCAGCCGTAACGCCAGAACCGTTACGGCTTGAGCCCCCTCAGTACGTCGATGCCGGGCGAGGCGAAACCGGGCTCCAACGCTCCAGCTCCCGTTCAAGGAAAGCCGCTACCGCCAACAACCGTTCCTCTTGCCAGTGAGGCCCGACAATCTGAATGCCGATGGGCATCCCGGTGGACGGGTCGACGCCGGCGCGGATTACCACCGCGGGTGAGCCGCTGAGACTGAACGGGAACACGAAGGCATACTGATCGCGGTCCTCCAGGGACTCCCCGTGGTGGAACGCGACATCCGGAAAGACCGGACAGATAAACAAATCGTGCTGTTTGAAGAACTTCGCCAACTGATAGCGGAAGGTATCGATCATGATCCAGTCGCGCTTGACTTCATCCACACTCAATTCCACGGCTTCACTCATGTCCAGCAACTGAGCGATAGCCGGGGTAAAGCTGCGTTTGTTCATGGATTCGAACAAACGCCGCCAGCCACGTCCGGCATCGGCGCCCGTGATGAACACCCGCCACAGCACATCGCAGGCTTCGTCGAGCATCGGCGGCGCGACCTCGCTCACCTGCGACACCACAGGGCTCAGGCACCGTTCGACCTGCTGCAGCACATGGTTCACCGCAGCGCTGACAGGGGTTCGGTTCGACGCCGAAAACAGCGCGATACGCAGGTCGGCCAGGGGCTCGCTGGCGGCGAACGGCACATCGACGGTGTCCGGATCATGGCCGTCGGCACCACTGATCAGCGGACCGAGCAGCGCCAGGTCATCGACATAGCGCCCCATCACGCCAAAAGCCGAGGTCATATGAAACAGTCCGGAACGGTCATTGGGAAACTGGCCGGTCAGCGGCACCCGTCCCTGGGTCAGTTTCAGGCCGCAGATACCATTGAAGTGCGCCGGAATCCGCACACTGCCGCAGGCATCGGACGCCAGCCCCGCTGGCGAGCACCCGGCGGCGATGGCGGCCGCCTCCCCACCACTGCTGCCTCCCGCCGAGCGGAGCGGATCGTGGGGGTTGAGGGTGCGCCCGTAGATCAGGTTCTCGGTCTCAAAGGCCATGCACAGCTCCGGCACATTGCTGATGCCCAGAATGATCGCGCCGGCTTGCCGAAGTCGGGCGACAGTCGTCGCGTCCTCCTGGCTGACACCACCCATCAGCTCCTCCACGCCGCGGGACATTTTGAATCCGCGAACATGGAGGACGTCCTTGATCGTGATGGGAATGCCATGCAGCGGACCGCTGATCTGACCGATGCGCGCCATCTCGTCAGCCTCACGGGCCTGGCGCCGCAGTTCCTCGACCGGCGTCAGTTGGATCAATGCATTGATCTGCTGGTTACGCTCGGCGATGCGCTGCAGGTAGAACTCCAGCAACGTCACGCTGGTCAGCACGCCCCGGCGCAACAGACCGGCCATTTCCCGCAAAGTCAGCGTGTCGGGGTTGAACATACTCACGATGCCTCCTTGCTGCGCAACCACTTGTTGGGCAACTGATACATATTGCGCACTACCAGGGAAAACGCCTTCACCGCCAGCGCCGGACGCTGGTTGATGGCTTCCAGGGCCTCCTCGATCATCGCCAGGACATGACGCAACGCTTCGGGTTCGATATTCAACGGCGGATAGAAGCGCAGCACCGGACGCTCGGCCTTTTCATTCATCGAATGCCCGGCATGCACACCGCGCTTGCCCAGTTCCATGCTCATCAAGGCTTCATAGACCGAGCCACGCAGGCGCAGGCCCGTCATCAAGCCGACACCCGGCACATCCTCGACAATGTGCGGATAACGCAAGGCCAGCCGTTGCAGGCCGTGGCGCAACACGCCGCCGTTGACCCGGGATAACTCCACCAGGTTGTTTTGCTCGATGTAATCGATGGCCGCGAGTGCCGAAGCGCAGGCGACCGGATGTCCGCCGTTGGTTCGCGTATCCGGCTCGATATCGCCGAGGGGGTACTGGGTGGCCAGGCGCTGGCTGTACATGGCGCAGGCAAACGAGGTGTAGCCGCCGGTCAAGCCCTTGGAGAGGATCATGATGTCGGGCACCACGTCATCGTATTGCACGGCGAACCATTTGCCGCAGCGACCGAAACCCGTCTGGATTTCATCGGCCACCAACAGGGTGCCGGTGGCGTCGCACAGGGCCCGGATATTGGCCATGTAGCCCACTGGCGGCACCTGCAAATGTGCCCCGCCCAGAATCGGCTCGACGTACACCGCACACACACCCTCGCCCACGGCTTTTTGCAACGCGGCGAAATCACCGTAGGGCACGCAGGTCACGTCAGGGGGGGCGATACCATAGCTAGCATGGTTCTGCTGCTGACCCAGGATGCTCATCGCCGCCAGGGTCTTGCCGTGGTAGGAGCCGCTCATCACCACGATGCCACGCCGTTGGGGCTGGATCTGCAGCACATAGCGCAGGCTCTGCTCGACGGCCTCGGCCCCCGAGACCATGAATTGCACATCGCCCCACTCCCCCGGCACCAACTGGCAAAGCCGCTCGGACAAGGTGTCCTGCAGCGGGTGGCGCCGGCCTTCCGGCACCCAGGCCATTTTATTCAGTTGCGCCTGCACCCGCTCACGCACCATTGGATTGCGATGCCCAACGATAAACACCCCGTAGCTGCACGCGCAGTCGATGAAACGCTTGCCGGTGTGGTCGGTGACGTGGATGCCATCAGCCTGCTGCTCGACAGTGGTCTTGCCAAGGCGATACAACTTGGCCGCCGACGCGCTCCAGTGGCGCTGGCAGTCATCCAGCAGTTGTTCATGCGGCCTGAGTAAGGACATGGCTTAACGTCTCCTTGATGATGAGTGCGGCACGTTGGATCTGCTCGGGGCGTGCGGTGATCGGGCAGCGCAAAATCACTTCGCGGCCACGGGGCGTACTGACATAGACACCCTGCTGGTAAAGCGCCTCGCACAGCACGGCCGGTTGCAGATCATCGGCCAGCGGCAAGCTGACCCAGGCGCCGACAGCCACAGCCCCTAATGACGCGAGAGCTTGTGCCAGGAACTGGCCGTTTTCCTGACAGTGCCGGGGCGAGTCGTGGGCTTGCACGTAATCCAGCACGGCCAGGGCCGCCACGCAGGCCATTGGATTACCGGCGGTGGTGCTGCCGTGTTTGGCCGGACTGCTGCGCCCATAGACCTGCCAGGCCATGTGTTCGCTGCAGGTATAGGTACCGATGGGAATTGCACTGCCACCCAGGGGCCCGCCGAGCACAACGATGTCGGGAGTCGGGCGATACCGCTGGAAGCCGAACAGCGAACCCAGGCTACCGAGGCAGCTGTGGGTATCGACCGCGATGACGGGCGCCGAGGCTTTTGCCGCGCGAGCATGCAATTGCTCGATCAAATCAGCATCGATCAACTGCAGCCGGCCGTTTGCATCCGTGCGGGTGTTGCTGTGGCAGACCGCGAAGCAATCGCTCCAATCCACCGCGTCCAGGTCCGCCAGGTGACGGATCGCCACCCGCTTGAATCCCAGGAAGGCCTGGACACCCAGGTCTCCTTGCGCGGCGTTGAGGCAGCGCCCGTACGTCAGCGAGCCGTAGTCGCCGCCCTGGATGAACACGATGGTGTTGCCCTTGGGCTTGAGCCCTTTGCACAACTTCAAGGCGCCCTCAAAAGCCTCGTCGCCGGAGCTGCATACATAAGAGCTGGCCAGCGGTGCGGGCAACAGCTCGGCCAGGCGTCGGCACAAGGCAATCAGCGGCTCGGACATCAACACCCGATTGGACAGGCCCATGGTCTGCGCCTGACGGTTGACCGCCTCGATCACGGGCGGCACCTGGAAGCCAAACCCGCCAGTCAGGTCAATGATCTGCCGACCCTCACCGTCAAGGTAGGTCTCGTACTGTCCGCCGATAATCTGTTTATTGTTTTTCATGGACTCTCTCAGCGATAGCTCAAGGCGTTGAAAATGCGCCGACGCTCGTCGACGATGGTTTCCCGACCGTGCATGACCCGACGGTTATCGATCATCACCATGTCGTGGTCACGCCAGCCAACCGGGCAGGTGTAATCGGCGGAGACTTTGGCGATTTCGGCCAGGAATCGGGAAGGAATCGACTGCCCGTCCACCGTATCGATAACGGGTGCCTCGTAGTTGAAGGAAGGCCCCAGAATGCTGTTGGCAAAGGCCGGACGCCGGCTGAAGGGGGACGTCAGGATCGCCGACGTGCTGAAGGCGTAATGGATCGAGTCATCGGCCGGGTTGAAGGAAATCAGGGTTTGCGGGTCGTCACCGATGATCTTCAACAGATCCTCGATCGCGACGGCCGCCGGATCCGATAACGTTGACGAGTAATGACACACCAGTCGGCGCCATTTTTCCCCCGCCACGGTGCGACTGTAGCGAATCGGGTTTTCTTCAAAGAACGTGCGACAGTCCGAGGACAGTTTCTCCAGCACCCGTTCGCCGTCACACAGGGTGGTTTGCGAGCCCTTGCGCGGTGCTTCCTGGCAATAGAACCAGGTCATGTCCGGCCAGAACGGCGAGTTGCCATTTTCGCAATGCAGGCCGACCGCCTGGCGCCCGGCATCCACCAATTGCGCTGCGCCACCGACCATGACCCGGGCTGGGTCAAGGCTCAACCGCGAACTGTTTTGCTTCACGTACGCACTGAAATCCTCGGCGCTATGAATACAGTTGCGAAACAGTACGACACCGTAATGTCCCAGCAGCTCATACAACTCAGCCTTGCCCAGGCTGGCGAAGTGGCGCGACTCAATGATGGAGACGTCCGGATTCTCAAAGTGAAAAGCAGGTGTGCTCATTGGATGCATTCCTTTGCTGCGTGGAAAAAACAGTGGCGATATCGGCGCGTTTCGGCCGCCCTGTGACGGTGTAGAGCTGCTCGATCAACGGATCGTCCTGGGTCAACAACCAGAGTCGGTTCGGTCGCTCGATGTCGGAGAAACGCCCCGCCGACCAGGCGAGCAGTTCATCGCGCACCGGCGTCGACTCGACGCACAGCAATGCCACCAGACCGTGCTGCTCATCGAAAAACACCGCTGCATCGCTTACGCCGGGGTACTTGCGATACTCCAGCTCAACCTGCTCGGGGCTGACGTTTCGGCCATTGGGCAGGCAGATCACGTTCTTCTTGCGCCCGTGCACATAAAGGTAGCCATCGGCATCCAACGCGCCCAGGTCACCGGTGTCCATCCAGCCGTCGTCCAACATGGAACAGGCACTGGGGTCCGTGCCCGAGTAGCCGCTGAACAGCGAGCTGCTCTTGACCTCGATGGTCTGGTCAGCGCCGATGCGCACCTGGACATGGGGCAACGGCTTGCCAACACTGCCAAGACGTTGCTGTTCGAAGGTGTTCACGCTAACGACCGATGCGTTCTCCGAAAGGCCGTAGCCCTGATACACGTCGATGCCTTGCTCAGTCAGACCGCGCAGGGCATCGATACTCACCGCCGCACCGCCGCAGGTGATGTGCGCGCCCGATGCCAGATAGCGCGCCAGGCGCTCGCCCGGCTCACCGCCTTCGTTCACCTGCTCCAGGAAACGATTGACCATGACCGGAGGAACCGTCAGGGCCGTTGGCTGGACGTGCAGGATCCAGTCGACCAGGCGTTGCGGTGAAGCGCCCGGCTCGCCGAGCAACGGTTCGTCCGGTGGCAGGAAATGCACGGTCCCGCCCGCCAACAGCGGCAGGTATGCGGCGGTGACTTGCTCAAGCAGCAGGCTCAGGGGCACCAGCGACAGGTAACGTCGATGCGCATTGACCGGCATGCTCTGGCGCAGCGAGGCGAGCACCGTGCCGACGGCCTGGTTGCTCAGACGCACACCCTTTGGACGGCTGGTAGTGCCCGAGGTATGAATGATCTTGCAGATCCAGTCACCCTCACCGTCCGGCATCTGCAGCAAAGGTTGTTCGATCACCGGCTCGTTGAGGCGGCGCAGGCGACTGTCGGCAAAATTCAACTTCCAGCGCTGCTCCAGCGTTCGCTGCCCTGCCGCATCTACCAGAAATCCATCGCAACGGGATGCCAGATGTTCGGCCTGGGATTGGCTGAACGCCAGTGGCAGCGGCAGCGCGGTGATCCCGGCGAACAGACAGGCCAAGTCGGCGACCAGCCAGTCGCTGCTGTTGCGCGTGGCGATGCCCAACACCACATGATCGCCATAGGCCGGCTCAGGGAAACGTCGCTGCAGTTCGGCTGCCAGGTTAAGGGCTCGGTGCTCCAGTTCGCCGTAGCTCAGCGTCACCGACTCCTTGCCTGACGCCAACCAGTCCACCGCACAGACCGCCTGGCGATTGTCCTGCAACGCCCGTTGTAGCTGAGTGACAAACCCGCCGCTCATGGCTGCGCCCTCGCCAGATCGTCACCGGCCAATTGAGTGAATGAGGTATTGAGCGTCATGGCGGCGAAGCGTGAACGTTGTGGGTCGACGCGGATGAACCCCGTGACGGGCAACTTGGCGTAATAGCTCCCCCAGCTCTTGCCACCGTCGTCGGCCAGGCGCGTAGGGTCTGCGGTCAGCAGGGGCTCGAAATCGATCTGGCAACTCTCCATCATTTGCCGTACACGAGGCGTCACGGTGCACAACAGGTAATGCCCGCCCATGCACCAGGCCAACAACGGAATCATATTGACCAGAATCATTCCGGCCGTCAGGTGATGGGAGATCAGGTTGCCGATTTCGACAATATTCGAGCGCTCAATCGTTTTTTCGAAACGCTGGGACAATATCTTGTCGATAGATTGCGCCAGGTATTGCTCGGAAAAAAGTATCCGGTGATCCGCAAAGGTAATACCTGCGCAGGCAAGAATACGATCAGCCGGATCCTGAGTAACCGCAAAGTACTGCGGATTCGGTTCAACTGAGGCCGAATAAGAACTGCGAAATTTATCCCTTACAACTTGTGTGGCTTGCACCCATAACGGTGTTTGAGTTTCTGCGATACGTATTTGCATATCGTCCTCCTCCGTCCTTGTGTGAGTTTTCTATAAAAGCGAGGCGAGCATATTTAGGAAATCTCCTACAGGCCATTTAAAAAATAAAATGCTTCCGCTAATATATAAATAAACGTCCTTGTCATAAAAGTCGGGGATGCTACCAACGGGATGCGTCAAGAAGGACCTTATGCTTAATAGTAATGCGCTTAGAAAGCTGGATATCCAAGACCTGATGGTGTTTGTCGCGGTGTACGAGCAGAGCAGCGTCACCGAGGTGTCCGAAGCCCTTTGTGTCAGCCAGTCAACCGTAAGCTATTGCCTGAAGAAGCTGCGTACGAGCTTCGAAGATGAACTTTATGTTAATACCCGTAGTGGCATGCTGCCTACAAGCAAAGCCACTTCCATGTACCCTCATCTGGTTAATATCCTTAAAACAATAAACACATGTCATTCTGGCATCCCGGCATTCGACCCGACCCAGAAAGAGATAACCTTCAATGTCTACGCCCCCGAATACTTTGAACTCCTTGTCGTACCTAAACTCGTCAAACGTTTTATTGGCAGCCGCTTTCCGGTCATCATTAATATCACTAAATTTTACAGGGACATTCCAACCGACGAGTTGATGGACGGTCGTTTCGACCTGGTTATTTGTTTCGGTCCGAACTTCCATCGAGGCGGCAAGGGATTGCGCTCGCAAGTACTACTGGAAGATGAACTGGTGTGCGTGGTCGATAAGCACTTCACATTGCCAGAAGAGGCGTTCAACCTGGAAGCGTTTGTCGCCTGCCAGCATGTTTTTCCGACACCCTGGACATCCGACACCAACATGATCGATGGATGGCTCGCCCGGCAAGGCTATCACCGACAGATCGTCGCTCGAGCCAACAGCTACGTCGCGGCATTGAACATGATCACCGATACCGACTTCATCCTGACGCTGCCTCGACGCATTCAGGCGCTGACCTGCGACGAGGACACATTCAGCCATCGTCGACCACCGGCAGGTCTGCCGAATTTCACGCTGGACATGATGTGGAGCGAAAAAACGAGCCAGGACAGCGCCAATAGCTGGTTTCGCGAACAGATCATCAAAGTATGTGCCGAGGACGGCCTGCTTTAATCCGCCGAAAACCGCTCGAATCGTCGAGCGGTTCAGGCTTCGACTTTTCATCAGGCAAAAAAAAATCCGGAAATCCTCACTTTCGTGGGCCTTCCAGACTTTTAAAACTGCAAAAAATGGTGGGTCGTGTGGGATTCGAACCTACGACCAATTGGTTAAAAGCCAACTGCTCTACCAACTGAGCTAACGACCCGCTGTGTGGTGGCGCGTATAATACTGATTTCTAAGGACTATTCAACACTTAATTTGAAATAAATCAAAAATAACGGGTTGGATCGCTCACGCCCGCCGCCGCAAAGCCTTCTGCACGCAGGCGGCAGCTGTCGCATTTGCCACACGCACGGCCCTGATCGTCGGCCTGATAGCAGGAAACAGTGAGCCCGTAGTCCACGCCAAGCTTCACACCCGCCTTGACGATGTCAGCCTTGCTGAGGTTCTGCAACGGCGCCTGGATGCGGAAACCCTGCCCTTCCACGCCGGCCTTGGTCGCCAGGTTGGCCATGCGCTCGAAGGCTTCGACGAACTCCGGGCGGCAATCCGGGTAGCCGGAATAATCCACGGCATTGACGCCGATAAAAATGTCACGGGCGCCCAGCACTTCAGCCCAGCCCAATGCCAAGGACAGGAACACCGTGTTACGCGCCGGCACATACGTCACCGGAATACCTTCGCTAGGCGCCTCGGGTACGTCGATGGAGCTGTCGGTCAAGGCCGAGCCTCCAATGCCATTGAGGTTCAAGCCGATCACTTTGTGCTCCACCGCGCCCAGGTCCCGGGCCACTCGCTCAGCGGCGTGCAGTTCTGCGCGGTGACGCTGGCCATAATCGAAACTCATGGTGTAGCAGCGGTAGCCCTCGGCATGGGCCATGGCCACGACCGTGGCCGAATCCAGACCACCGGACAACAGGATGACCGCACGTTTTTCTGCAATGTTCGAATGTTCAGTCATATCAACGCCCTGGCTCGTCGTTCCAAAGATATTTATGCAGTTGCAGTTGCAGGCGCACCGGCAGATTGTCCGCCACCACCCAATCCGCCAGCTCGCGGGCGCTCAAATCGTGATGACTTGGCGACAACAGCACTTCGCCGGCTCGCAGGTCAAGGCCGTATTGAATCAGCTTGGACACGGCCCAGTCATAGTCTTCCCGCGAACAGATGACGAACTTGACCTGATCGTTGGGCGTCAGCAGTTGAATGTTCTCATAACGGTTGCGATGCGCTTCCTTGGAGCCTGGGGTCTTCAGGTCCACGACGCGACTGACACGCAGGTCGACGGCCGAGATGTCCAGGGCGCCACTGGTTTCCAGCGAAACCTCATAACCGGCATCACACAACTGCTTGAGCAAGGGGATGGCGCTGGGTTGCGCCAATGGCTCGCCGCCCGTGACGCAGACATAACGCGGACGATAACTGGCCACTTGTTCCAGGATATCGTCGAGGGTTCGCAAGGTGCCGCCGCTGAAAGCATAGGCACTGTCGCAGTATTGGCAACGCAATGGGCAGCCAGTGAGGCGCACAAAAACCGTGGGCAGCCCAGCCGTTCGCGTTTCACCCTGCAACGAGTAAAAAACTTCGGTGATTCTCAATGTGTCTTGCATAGTCGCCACGGGCGTAACAGCTAAACAGGCTGTCCGCCTCCGTCAGGCACTTCAAGGAACCCCGCCAGCGCGCAGATCCCAAAAAGCGTGTTTCATAAAAGGGCGTGAATTCTAACGAAAAAACCCGCGACAGGCGCGGGTTTCTTCGAAACAGGTCAAGCCGACCTACATGCGTTGCAGATCACGCTGGGCCAATTGAGCAGCGGATGTGCCCGGATATTGGGCCACCACCTGCTGCAGAATACCCTTCACCTTGTCGGTATGACCGAGGCGGCGCTCCACGTCTGCCAGCTTGTACAGCGAATCCGGCACCTTGGCGTGCTTGGGATACAGTTGCGAAACCTTGGCGAATGCCTGGCCGGCACCTTGCAGATCGCCCTTGGCCAGGTTCACTTCACCCAACCAGTATTGGGCATTGCCCGCGTACTGACTGTTTGGGTATTTGCGCAGGAACGCGGCAAAGGCCTGGCTGGCCTTGTCGAAATCCTTGGCCTTGATCAGGTCGAAGGCAGCATCGTAGTAGAGCTTTTCCTTCGCCGGATCAGCCGGCTCGCCACTGGCGGCAGGTGCTGAAGCGCCTGCAGCCGCACCGGGGGCGTTCAAATCGCCACCGGCAGGAGAATTCTCAGGAGTCGCGGCAGGTGCAACGCCGGATCCTATGCGCCGATCAAGATCCTGGTATCGCTCCAGGCTTTCCTGCTTCATGCGCGATACTTCATTTTGCAGAACTTCAATCGCACCTTGTTGGCGTGATAGCTGATCCTGCATTTGCTGGAGCTGGTTGAACAGCTCGCCCTGTGCCGAGACAGGGGTCGAAACCCCTCCCCCGGCATAGGCGCCGTTCGTACCGTAGCCTGCAGGCGGATAACTGCTCCCGCTATTGTTATAGCCAGTATCGTTATCAACCACAGGAACCGCAGCCCACACCGCAAGCGGCGCGAGACTGAGAGCCAGAACAGTTACAGCACGACGGCACGTTCGCATGACGAATTACTTACGCAGTTCGACGCGACGGTTTTGAGCCCAGGACTGCTCGTCGTTGCCGGTAGCAACTGGACGCTCTTCGCCGTAGGAAACCAGTTCCAGCTGAGCTGGGGAAACACCTTGCAGTACCAGGTAGCGTTGAACGGCTTTCGCACGACGCTCGCCCAGTGCCATGTTGTACTCACGAGTACCACGTTCGTCGGTGTTGCCTTCCAGAACAACACGAGCGCCGTTCGACTTCAGGTCTTTGGCGTGAACGTCCAGAGCGCGCATGGCTTCTGGCTTCAGGTCCGAGCTGTCGTATTCGAAGTAGAAGGTGGTGATTGCGCGCAGAGCAGCTTCTTCGCTCAGGGAGCCGTCAACTGCACCAGTGTTAGCGCCGTAACCAGCGTTTGGATCAACAGCGCCTTCACCGGCATTGTCGCCGCCTTTGGACGAGCAACCTACAGCTACAGCCATGGCCAGAGCCAGCGCAGCAAATTTACCAAACTTCAGCATTTCCATCGTGAAACTCCTAATGAACCCCAGTGTGTTAAGTAAAACGTATAGCGCCGCGTCAGTTCAGGTAAGGGGACCAGGACGGTTCTCTGACTTCGCCTTGAGCGGTAGGAAGCGGGAGCCTTACGCGTCCATTAATGGACACGAGCATCAAGACTCCCCGGCCCTGCTGGCGGGTGGCGTAGATTACCATGGTGCCGTTGGGCGCAACAGTGGGTGACTCGTCCAGAGTGCTATCAGTGAGGATTTTTACGCTACCGCGTTGCAAATCCTGGGCCGCCACCTTGAAATTGGTGAAACCATCCTGGCGATGGATCATCACCAGGGTCTTTTCGTCCGCCGACAGCTTAGGGTTGGCGTTGTAGTTACCGACGAACGTCACGCGTTCGGCACCGCCACCACCGGCACTGGTCTTGTAGATCTGTGGCTTGCCGCCACGGTCAGAGGTGAAGTAGATGGTCGAGCCATCCTTGCCCCAGAACGGCTCAGTGTTGATGCCCGGGCCCTTGGTGACGCGAGAGATCGAACGCGAAGCCAGGTTCATCACGTAGATGTCCGGATTACCGTCCTTGGACAGCACAAACGCCAGGCGCGATCCGTCCGGCGACCAGGCTGGCGCGCCGTTCAGGCCTTCGAAGTTGGTGATCTGCTCACGACGACCGGTGTCGATGTGCTGCACGAAAATGCGTGGACGCTTCTGCTCGAACGAGACATAGGCGATGCGCTTGCCATCGGGGGCGAAGCGCGGCGACAGGATCGGCTCGCGCGATTGCAGCAAGGTCACCGCACGCGCGCCGTCATAGTCGGAGCGCTGCAGGGTGTAGCGGGTGTTGTTCTGAGAGAAGCGTTCGGCCGTCACATAGAGCATGCGCGTAGAGAACGCGCCCTTGATGCCGGTGAGCTTCTCGAACGACTGGTCAGCGATGTAGTGCGCCATGTCGCGCAACTGATCGACACTGCCCGACACGCTGCCGGTCAGCACTTGCTGTTCGGTGGCGACGTTGAACAGGGTGTACTGCACCTGCAGGCGACCGCCGGCCGGCACGATGCTGCCGACCATGAGGTACTGGGCGCCCAGGGCTTTCCAGTCGCGGTAGATGATTTCGCTGGCCTGGGTCGGCAGGCTGATCATGTTCTGCTTCGGAATCGGCGCGTAGTAACCCGAGTTGCGCAGGTCGTTGCCGATGACTTCCGCCATGTCGTCCGGCAGGACGCTACCGCCCTGCCAGCCGAACGGTACGACGGCGATCGGGGTCGCCCGGTCGCTGCCGCTGGTGACCAGGATGTTCTTTTCCTCTGCTACCGCTATCCCTGCCAAGCAGCAGATAACGACCAGCATTGATCGAAGAAGGTTTCTCACAAGGCTAGATCCTCAGGTGTGAATGTCATCTTGAATGAACGATAGGGAGCAAAGTCGCTCGGCTTCATTCCTTGCATTTCCGTCAATCGCCCAATGTTCTTGACCGCTGCGACCGCCGAAGCGTCGAACGGGCCGTCACCACTGGACTTGGCGACGTTGACCGAGGTAACCGTACCGTCGGGCAACATGCCGATCTGCAATACTACCGTCATGCCTTTGCGCGCCGAAGGTGGACGAGCCCAGCCTTCTGCCGCTCGGGCGCGAATCAAATCATCGTAGCTGCCGGCGACTTCATCGCCCTGCTCATCGGCCAAGGCCTGCTGGCGCTGCGGCGTGTCGGAAAGCAAATCTGCCAAGGCCTGGGCCTTTTTGTCTTCGGCGGATTTACGCGCTGCGTCCTGGGCCTTTTTCTTGGCGGCGTCGGCGGCGGCTTTCTTCTTCGCGTCTTCGGCGACTTTCTTTTTCGCCTCTGCAGCTTCAGCTTTCTTCTTGGCGTCTTGGGCCGCTTTCTTCTTCGCGTCCTCGACGATCTTTTTCTTCGCTGCTTCAGCGGCCGCTTTCTTGGCCTCTTCTTCAGCGGCTTTCTTGGCTTCTTCTTCGGCCTTCTTCTTGGCTATATCAGCCAATTGTTTCTCTTCTACCTTTTTGGCCTCGGCGGCTTTCTTCGCTTCGTCGGCCTTCCTGGCTTCATCAACCTTTTTCGCTTCGTCGGCCTTCTTCGCCTCATCGGCCTTCTTGGCTTGCTCGGCCTTTTGAGCCGCTTCCTCTTTCTTTTGTTCCGCGGCCTTTATCGCTTCCTGCTCGACCTTCTTCTGCTCCATCTGCTCGACTTCGGTCTGGCGCGCAGCAGATTTCTTCGCCTCACCGGCGAGCTTCTGGTTGGTCTGGGTGGTCGCCTGGCTTTTCGACTTGAGCTGGTACAACGTCGCCTGCACGATCGGCTTGGCCGGCGGCAGCTCCGGAGTCATGGCAAAACTGACGAACAGCATGCCGAACACCAGCACATGCAGGCCGATTGCCATGACACTGGGCCAGAAGTAGCTTTCCGAGGCGGACGGCTCTCGCTGTTGCTGCATCAGGGGGCCTCGGTGATCAAGCCAACATTACCGACCCCGGCTTTCTGCAGACCGCCCATGGCGCCCATCACAGCACCGTAGTCGACGGTCTTGTCGCCGCGAATGAAGACCTGGGTACGCTTGCCGGCATCGTTGCCGACACGAATGATCTTGGTCACCGCGTCGGTCATCTGCGGCAAGGTCATGGCCCGGTCCTGCTGCTTCTCGGTATCGACTTCGCTGCCAAGGTTCCAGTAGTAGGTCTTGTCAGCCTTGATCGAAATGGTCAGTACCTGGGTGTTGTTGTCCTGCGGCAAGGCTTCGCTGGAAACCTTGGGCAGATCGACCTTCACGCCCTGATTGAGCATCGGCGCGGTCACCATGAAGATGACCAGCAGTACCAACATCACGTCGATGTAGGGCACCACGTTCATCTCGGCAACCGGCTTGCGCTTTTTTCGGGCTCGAGCGATTAAAGCCATTGGGAAATACCTGCTTATTCTTCGCTGGTGTGCACTTTGCGGTGCAGGATCGCCTGGAATTCATCGGCGAAGGTGTAGTAGCGGCCGGTCAGCGTTTCGCTGCGAGCAGCGAAGCGGTTGTAGGCGATCACGGCCGGAATGGCCGCGAACAGGCCGATGGCGGTGGCGATCAACGCCTCGGCGATACCCGGGGCCACGGTGGCCAGGGTCGCTTGTTGGGCAGAGGCCAGGCCGCGGAAGGAGTTCATGATCCCCCATACGGTACCGAACAGGCCGATGTACGGGCTGACCGAACCAACGGTGGCGAGGAACGACAGACCCTGTTCGAGTTTTTCTTCCTCGCGGGAGATGGCCACGCGCATGGCGCGGGCCACGCCTTCCATCACCGCTTCCGGGTCAACGCCTGGCTGCTGGCGCAGACGGGAGAATTCCTTGAAGCCGGCACGGAAGATCTGTTCCACGCCCGAATCCGGGTCCGGGTTGCTCCCGGCCTGACGGTAGAGCTTGGACAAGTCGATGCCGGACCAGAAGCGCTCTTCAAAGCTCTCCAGGGCACGGCGACCGGCGCGCAGCATGTTGCTGCGCTGAAAAATCATGATCCATGAGGTCACCGATGCGGCTACCAGGATCAGCATTACCAACTGCACCACGACGCTGGCATTGCTGACCAAGCTCCACATGGAGGTATGGTCGACGACGTTAGCTTCCACGCTTTATCTCCTGCTCTGAGTGTGTACCCGCGCCGCTCACGCCGGCAAAGGCCGCACGTAGAGTTTCGGGAATGGCCCGGGGTTTCAAACTATGGGTGCGCACACAGGCCACCAAAAACTGCCCTTCACAGAGCAGCACGTTATCCGTCGCCCGCCTGACCTGCTGCTTGAAACGCAGGCTGACACGGTTTAATTCGATGACATCGGCACTGACCAGAAGCTCGTCGTCCAATCGCGCCGGCGCGTGGTAACGCGCTTCGCTGGAATGCACGACAAATAACAGGTCCTCCCCTGCCAGCGCGGATTGGGCAAAACCCAGTTCCCGCAGCCGTTCGGTTCGAGCCCGTTCCATAAACTTGAGGTAATTGACGTAGTAAACGATGCCGCCAGCATCGGTGTCCTCGTAATAAACGCGACAGCGATGTGCGAACGACTCCAGCCCGTTTTGCGCGCGCATACTCTAGTGCTTACTCCTCAGGTTGCCAATCAGCCAGGCAACTGTTTTTTTCATTCTCGAACGCATTGACGCTCCAGGCGTCGTCTGGGACAGCACGAACTGGAAAAAAGTCGGCGAACAGAGCTCGTTCAATCGTCCACGGCATCGAGAAACTCGTCTACCACCGGCATTTCACCCATTCGTGTCGGGATGTTTAAGCCAAAATGCAAATAAGCATGACGGGTCACCACGCGCCCGCGAGGGGTACGCATGATGTAGCCCTGCTGGATCAGGTACGGTTCCAGCACATCTTCAATGGTGTGACGCTCTTCGCTGATGGCCGCGGCCAGGCTGTCCACGCCCACCGGGCCACCGTCGAACTTCTCGATCATGGTCAGCAGCAGGCGCCGGTCCTGGTGATCGAAACCACGCTCGTCGATGTCCAGCAGATTCAACGCCAGGTCGGCAATCGGCTTGGTGATATGGCCCTTGGCCCGGACTTCGGCAAAATCCCGGACCCGGCGCAGCAGACGGTTGGCGATCCGCGGCGTACCCCGGGCACGACGGGCGATCTCATACGCACCGTCCGGGTCCAGCGGCAACCCGAGGATGCCCGCCGAGCGGCTGACAATCGTCGCCAGATCGGCGTTGTTGTAGAACTCCAGGCGCTGGACGATACCGAAACGGTCCCGCAACGGGTTCGTCAGCATGCCCGCGCGGGTGGTGGCACCCACCAGGGTGAAGGGCGGCAGGTCGAGCTTGATGGAGCGTGCGGCCGGCCCTTCACCGATCATGATGTCGAGTTGAAAATCTTCCATGGCCGGATACAGCACTTCCTCGACGATCGGCGACAGTCGATGGATTTCGTCGATGAAAAGCACGTCATGGGGCTCTAGGTTGGTCAGCAGTGCCGCCAGGTCCCCCGGCCTTTCGAGGACCGGCCCCGACGTGCTCTTGATCGAGACACCCATTTCCTGGGCAATGATGTTGGCCAGGGTGGTCTTGCCCAGGCCCGGCGGGCCGAAGATCAAAGTGTGGTCCAGGGACTCGCTGCGCCCACGGGCGGCCTGGATAAACAACTCCATCTGCTCGCGCACGGTCGCTTGACCGATGTAGTCGGCCAGGCTGACAGGACGAATCGCCCGGTCCTGGATTTCCTCGCGGTCACGGGGCGCGCCCGTGGCGGCGATCAGACGATCAGCTTCAATCACTTAAATCATTCCCTTCAGGGCACGACGAATCATGTCTTCAGTGCTCAGGCCTTTTTCCTTGATGGCGGAAATCGCCTTGCTGGCTTCCTGCGGCTTGTAGCCCAGGGAGATCAGTGCAGTGACCGCATCGTTTTCGGCGCCGGCCGCAGACTCAGGCGCGTCCGGCTGGTTCGGCACCAGGGCGAACATGGCCGGCACCGCCTCCCAGGCCTTGAAGCGGTCCTTGAGTTCGACCAGCAGGCGCTCGGCGGTTTTCTTGCCCACACCCGGCACCTTGGTCAAGGCCGAGGTGTCCTGGGACTGCACACAACGCACCAATTCATCGACTTCCAGGCTCGACATCAAGGCCAGGGCCAGTTTCGGGCCGACGCCATTGAGACGGATCAGCTCGCGAAAGAAGTCCCGCTCGCGCTTGCCAACGAAGCCATAGAGTAACTGCGCATCCTCGCGCACGACCAAATGGGTATGCAGGGTCAGCGGCTCGCCGACCGACGGCAAGCGATACAACGTGGTCATGGGCACCTCCAGCTCGTAGCCCAGGCCGTTTACATCCAGAATCAGGTGCGGCGGCTGTTTTTCAGCCAGGGTGCCGCGCAAGCGTCCAATCACGTTTCAGATCCTTGGGTGTTGGCCAGCCGCTGGCTGGCGAATATCGACACGAGCATAAAGGCCGACGACACAGGCACAACTTACTCGGGCTCATGAATGAAGCGCTGATGCTATCAGAGACGCAGGCGCCCGCCACGACTGCGTGCGGTTCCCAGGCCGTGAGGCAACAGACTGGAACGGGTATGGGCATGGCAAATGGCGATGGCCAGGGCGTCGGAGGCATCGATCTGCGGCTTGCTGACCAGTTTCAACAGGTGCATCACCATCATTTGCACCTGCTCCTTGTTCGCCGCCCCGGTGCCGACGACCGCCTGCTTGACCTGGGTCGCGGTGTACTCGGCGATCTCCAGGTTTTCCTCGGCGCCCGCCACAATGGCCGCGCCCCGGGCCTGCCCCAGCTTCAGGGCCGAATCGGCGTTGCGCGCCATGAAGACCCGTTCGATGCCCATGGTGACCGGTCCGTAGGTCTGGATGACTTCGCGTACACCGCGATAAACGATCTGCAAACGCTCGTGCAGCTCACCCGCACCGGTGCGAATGCAACCAGAGGCGACGTACACACAGCCGCGCCCGGTATCGCGAACCACACCGTAGCCGGTGATGCGCGAACCGGGGTCAATACCAAGGATTAAAGTCATAACACCTGCGAAAGGTAATGCGGGTTACAAGAGGATACAGCTCATCAAAGGCTTGCAGTGAATCCGTGGCGAGAGAGCCAGCTCCCGCCGAGCTACGCAGGAGCTGTGTAGACCCCGTTTAGGCGCTGTGTAGGACCCGTATAGGAGCCGTGCAGGAGCTGTGTAGGAGCTGTCGAGTGCAACGAGGCTGCGATCTTTCCCCAGACACTTGAATCTCAAGCGAAAGATCAAGATCAAGATCAAGATCAAGATCAAGATCAAGATCAAAAGATCGCAGGCTTCGCCAGCTCCTACAGGTTCAAGCGGGAGCTGGCTCCTTCGCCACGATGATCTCAAACACACTTCAGTGCAGCATTTCGCCCGTCAGCCCAACTGTTCAGCCACCGACTCCGGAATATCGGCGTTGGAATAAACGTTCTGCACGTCATCCAGGTCTTCCAGCATGTCGATCAGCTTGAGCACCTTCTCGGCGCCTTCCAGGTCCAGTTCGGCACTGGTCGTTGGCTGCATGACGATTTCTGCGTCGGCGGGCTTGAAACCGGCCGCTTCCAGAGCGTTGCGCACGGCATAGAAGCTGGCGAACGACGTGAACACGTCGAACGAACCGTCTTCATGACCGACCACGTCATCAGCGTCGGCCTCCAGCGCCGCCTCCGTCAGGGCATCTTCATCGAGGCCCGGCGCGAAGCTGATTTGCCCCTTGCGCTCGAACAGATAGGCCACCGAGCCGTCCGTGCCCAGGTTGCCGCCGCACTTGCTGAACGCGTGACGCACGGCGGCGGCAGTACGGTTGCGGTTGTCGGTCATGCATTCGACCATCACCGCCACGCCTCCCGGGCCATAACCTTCGTAGGTCAGCTCTTCAACGTTGTCAGCCTCGGTCGCACCTGCGCCACGGGCGATCGCCCGGTCGATGATGTCACGGCTCATGTTGGCACCCAGCGCCTTGTCCAGGGCCAGGCGCAAGCGCGGGTTGGAACCTGGGTCGCCGCCACCCTGGCGGGCCGCGACCGTCAGCTCACGGATCCACTTGGTGAAAATCTTGCCTCTCTTGGCATCCTGACGTTCTTTGCGGTGCTTGATGTTCGCCCACTTGGAATGACCTGCCATAACTCGCTCCGGTTTTTCTTTGAAACATTGCCCGCCGTGCGCTTGCGCAACCGCCGGCAACCAGAAATATCGACCCCAATGAAAAGGCGCATCCGAAGATGCGCCCTCTCAGGTGCCAGCCTTACTCAGCCTTTGGCTGTTCACGCAGACGGATGTGCAACTCGCGCAGCGCCTTGGCATCCACCACACCCGGCGCCTGGGTCATGACATCGGCCGCGCTCTGTGTTTTCGGGAACGCGATCACTTCACGGATCGACTGGGCGCCCGTCATCAGCATCACCAGGCGGTCCAGGCCGAAGGCCAGGCCACCGTGGGGCGGTGCACCGTATTTCAGGGCGTCAAGCAGGAAGCCGAACTTCTCTTCCTGCTCGGCTTCGTCGATGCCCAGCAAGCGGAACACCGCCTGTTGCATTTCCTTGCGATGGATACGGATCGAACCACCGCCCAGCTCGGTGCCGTTCAGGACCATGTCGTAAGCGCGCGACAGAGCGGTGGCCGGGTTGACCTCCAACTCTTGCGGCGAGCACTTCGGCGCGGTGAACGGGTGGTGCAGCGCGGAGAAGCTGCCGTCGTCGTTTTCTTCGAACATCGGGAAGTCAACGACCCACATTGGTGCCCACTCGCAGGTCAGCAGCTTCAGGTCGTGACCCAGCTTGATGCGCAGCGCGCCCAAGGCCTCGCTGACGATCTTGGCCTTGTCGGCGCCGAAGAACACGATGTCGCCGTCAACCGCGCCCACGCGATCGAGGATCACATTGAGGCTGGCCTCAGGGATGTTTTTCACGATCGGCGATTGCAGGCCATCAACACCCGCGGCGCGCTCGTTGACCTTGATGTAGGCCAGCCCCTTGGCGCCGTAGATGCCGACGAACTTGGTGTAGTCGTCGATCTGCTTGCGCGGCATGCTGGCCCCGCCAGGAACGCGCAGGGCCGCAATGCGGCATTTCGGGTCGTTGGCCGGGCCGCTGAACACCTTGAACTCGACGTCCTTGAGCTGGTCAGCCACGTCCACCAGCTCCAACGGGTTACGCAGGTCTGGCTTGTCGGAACCGTAGCGGCGCATGGCCTCTTCGAAGGTCATGTGCGGGAACTCGCCGAATTCCAGACCCAGCACTTCCTTGAACAGGTTGCGGATCATGCCTTCGGTCAGGCCCATGATATCTTTTTCGTCGAGGAAGCTGGTCTCGATATCGATCTGAGTGAACTCAGGCTGACGGTCGGCACGCAGGTCTTCGTCGCGGAAGCACTTGGCGATCTGGTAGTAGCGGTCGAAACCGGCCACCATCAGCAGTTGCTTGAACAGCTGCGGCGATTGCGGCAGGGCAAAGAAGCTGCCGGGGTGGGTACGGCTCGGCACCAGGTAGTCGCGGGCGCCTTCCGGCGTGGCACGGGTCAGGATCGGCGTCTCGACATCGAGGAAGCCGTTCTCGTCCAGATAACGACGGATGCTGGTGGTCATGCGCGAACGCAGGCGCAGCTTCTCGGCCATTTCCGGGCGACGCAGGTCGATGAAGCGGTAACGCAGGCGGGTTTCTTCGCCCACATCGGAGTATTCGTTGAGTGGAAACGGCGGGGTTTCCGATTCGTTGAGCACTTCCAGCTCGTAGCCCAGCACTTCGATCATGCCAGATGTCATGTTGGCGTTGCCGGCGCCGGCCGGACGCAGGCGCACCTTGCCGGTGACCTTGACCACATATTCGCTGCGCACGCGGTCGGCGGCGGCGAAAGTTTCAGCGCGGTCCGGATCGAACACCACCTGGGCCAGGCCTTCACGATCACGGATATCGAGGAAAATCACCCCGCCATGGTCACGGCGACGATGGACCCATCCGCAAAGAGTAACTTCCTGGCCTTCCAGGCTTTCGTTCAGTTGGCCGCAATAATGGCTGCGCATCATGGTAGTGGTTTCACTTCTCGTAATTCGAAATTCGGTTGGAGGACCTGCCCGTGCAAGCACTCGCGCGTGTTCAACTCAATCAGCTTTGTCGCCACCGGCCAAATTCTTCTTGGCGCCGGTCTTGAAGTCGGTTTCATACCAGCCTGTGCCACCGAGGCGGAAACCAGGCATGGACAGCATCTTTTTCAGTTCTGGCGCCTGACAGGCAGGGCAGTCGACCAGCGGTGCCGCGCTGATCTTTTGAATGGCTTCCATCTGATGACCACAGGAAGCACATTGATAGTCGTACATCGGCATGGGGTTGTCTCGGCGATCAGGTTACTCGCGCAAAGGCGAGGCTTTGCGGCAAAGAGCGGGATTATATCCATTAAATGCGGCCTGTGCAGCCGTAAGACCGCACGGTCATTGCCGAATAAATAGATGCTGCGTAGGAGCCGCGTAGGAGCTGACGAGTGCAACGAGGCTGCGATCTTGCCCCAGACACTTGTGTCGCAAGCGAAAAATCAAGATCAAGATCAAAAGATCGCAGCCTTCGGCAGCTCCTACGCCGCACCATGGTCCACCCCGGCGTCCTTCAAACTGTGCACCACGCATACCACACGCACCAGCGCGCTGAAGTTGCGCACCCCGCCATGACGCAGGTGTACCTCCCTGTCCACATAGGACAGCAACGTACTGATGGAGCAGTTGTTGAGCTGAGCCATGTCGCCGAGGATATCCCAATAGACTTGCTCCAGCCGCAGACAGGTGGCGAACCCGTTCAGACGAATGGATCGAGCCAGGGGACGCACCAGTTGCATATCGAACCCCCTGACGAACGGATCGACGCTGATGGACTGAAAACGCCCATGCACACCCTCCCCCGGTTCTTTTCCTTGAATCATACCGTTGACACTCCTTTGCCATACGAACCTCTCAGTTGGAACAATCCATCTGTGGCTCTATGGAAGCTCAACGGCATCGCCAGTTCCAGACGACTTTATGACCATGGGCGTAGGACAAGCCAACAGCAGGCCGGCGACGAATTACTCCGTCCTACACGCCGCGCGCAGGGAATGCTGCCCACACCACGTCATCACCTGCCTGGGGCTACTGCCCCTCCAGCAACGCGCGCAGCATCCACGCGGTCTTTTCGTGAACTTGCATGCGCTGCGTCAGCAGGTCGGCGGTGGGCTCATCGCTGACCTTGTCCAATAAAGGAAAGATGCCGCGGGCCGTACGCGTCACCGCCTCCTGGCCTTCGACCAGTTGCCGGATCATGTCTTCGGCGCCAGGCACGCCCTCCTCTTCTTTAATAGAAGACAAGCGCGCGTACACCGAGTAGGCCCCCGGGGCCGGGAAACCCAGGGCGCGGATTCGCTCGGCAATCAGGTCCACCGCCAGGGCCAGCTCGTTGTATTGCTCCTCGAACATCAGGTGCAGGGTCCGAAACATCGGACCCGTGACGTTCCAGTGGAAATTGTGGGTCTTGAGATACAGCACATAGGTGTCCGACAGCAGGCGCGAAAGCCCGTCGACGATGGACTTGCGGTCTTCTTCACTGATACCGATATCAATTGCCATGGTGGTTGATCTCCTGACGGTGATGAATTCGACAACGCCCCCAACTCTAGTGGTTTTGGCGGCCTATGGCCTGCGACAGATCGCCAGCCCTCCTGAACCGACAAGCCGGGACAGCGGGCAGTTCCGCCCATCAGGGGAATTCAACGCCGCTTGCCCGGCGCCTTCAAGCACCCGCAGGGCTTTTCTGGCCGACGAACAGTGCGGCACGTGCCCGTAACGCGTTTGAGAAGGCCGTGGCTTTGCTGTTAAATAGGCAGTGTGTCGCTACGCTTATTTTCCCGGGTGTGGCGCATAGGCTGATTCGGGTACGTGTCCAACGCCTCTCATTGTTTCGAAGCGAACCGCCCCCGACCAGCTCTTCCTTGTGATCTGTCTTAACCGTGAGCCAATCAAAATGTTGAAAATCGTCCACTTGCTAATGGGCGCAGCTGCCCTGCTGCTGTCCTTCATCCCTAGCCTGGGTTCCGAAGCCACACCTTACCTGCAACACCCCGATGCACTGTACCTGGCCTTTTTCGGCCTGCTCAACCTGACCCTTGCACCCGTCATCCCTTACTGGAACAAGGGTCCACGTCACCAACTGCAAAACCTGGTCAGCGCCCTGCTGGTGCTGGCCGTTGCCCTGCAAACCCTGGCCCTGCTGGCGCCAATGCCGGAAATCGGCGGTCAACCAGCCATTCTGTTCAGCCTGGGCGCGGCACTGCTCGCCGTGGCACTGCACCTGGCCGTCAGCTTCTACAAGAAGTCGGCGCCGGTCGCCGCTGCGCAGAACTACGACATGTCCAACCGCGATACCGGCACGGTGAAGTGGTTCAACACGTCCAAAGGGTTCGGCTTCATCTCCCGCGACTCCGGCGATGACATCTTCGTGCATTTCCGGGCCATTCGTGGCGAAGGCCATCGCGTCTTGGTGGAAGGCCAGCGCGTGGAGTTCTCCGTGATGAACCGCGACAAGGGTCTGCAGGCCGAAGATGTGATCGCCGCGCTGCCGCGCCGCTGATCCAAGCGTAAAAAAACCGCGATACAGCCTGGCTGCTCGCGGTTTTTTATTGCCCGTCAAACGGGAGTCCGGCCCAATTAGTAGTGAGGAGGCGGCGCCTCTTCTTCGAACGATTCGAATTGCCCAGCCATTTCTTCCTGGCGCTTGAGCAACGCCGCCATCTGCAACTGCAGGCGCTCGACAACCCGCTGCTGCGCCACAAGCACATCGTTCAATGCCTGGATAGTGTCATCCTGGAACGCCAGGCGGCTTTCCAGATCGGTTACACGGTCTTCAAGGTTCATGGTTCAGCCCTCCAGAAACTTGAAATCATCGGTCAAGGCCACTCGCAACCGTTCACGAATGGCCGTGACCTGCCCTTCATTATAAGCCTGGGCAGGGTGCTTGCCCCAGACCGGCGCAGGCCAGGCGACATCATCACGCTTGCGCACGATGACATGCATGTGCAATTGACTGACAACGTTACCCAAGGTTGCAACGTTCATCTTGTCGGCATCGAACGAATCCTTGAGGGTTTCGGCCAGCGCCGTGGTTTCTTTCCACAGCTGCTGTTGATCAGCGTCATCCAACTGAAACAATTCGCTGATATCTTCCCGCCGCGGTACAAGAATGAACCACGGGTAATTCGAATCGTTGGACAAGAGCAACCGGCACAGTGGGAAATCACCGATGGGCAATGTGTCTTGTTGCAGTCGTGGATCTAAAGCGAACACCGCGCGTACTCCTCGCTCGTTATCGGTTCTGCCCGGTTTGGCGGCCCGCAGGCCTGCATCGGACTCAGAGGCGCAGCATACCCGCGAACGCCGGATCGATCACTGCGTACTGTCCTGATGCTCGACTTCGAATGTTTTTTTCAACACCCGGCATCAACCCGTGCAAGCTGGCGCACCAACACAGCGCAAGCACCCCGATAGGGTCTCGACAGGACCGTTCCAGGGCACAGGCACAGCATCGAGGCTGTAAATTTTTCGTACAGCTTAAAAATTTTTTGCACCAAAACAGCACAGCACGTCTACGCTTCAGTGCACAAAGCATCCGTGATTTACTCACTGGGTAGGGTGAACCGGTAACATTTTTGGTTGTCTCGCCACGTTTGTCGGTGCTGAACACGAGCAGCACACGGGAGTCAACCCTATTTAAAACAAGGCCTTTGGAGCCCGGTTTCATGAGGTTTCACCGCGTCAATCGGTAGAATGTGAAAAAAATGTAAACGAAATCCGGGTTTGAGCATGCTTGTTGCATTCATCCCCACACTGTCCGAAGGGCCCGCCGGAAGCGAGCACCTGCCGACACACAAATTAAAGTGGCAAGGCTGCCCACAGGAGCTTCAAACGCGGTAATGACGGACTCTTTACACCGATGCCGGAAAAAGAAAAACAACCTTAGAGTTGTGAATACGGTTGCGTCGGAATAGCTGAAATGCGACATGGATCGAGCCATTGGCGACATGGTCGTAAAGAAGCTGAAAGGTTGAATGGGCAAGTATCGCCAATAATGTCGGCGTGATATAAGTTTGCGCCGACACAAAAAGAAAGAGCCGCCCAGATAAAAAACAGGTGGGACGGCAGTACTCTTCTAAAAACCAAAGGAGCAAATCACGATGCGCGTGATGAAGTGGAGCATGATCGCACTGGCTGTATCGGCCAGCGTTTCGCAGTTCGCAATGGCCTCTTCCCAGGAAGAATCCAAGGGCTTTTTTGAAGATCAGAGCCTGAATGTTCTGAGCCGTATGCTGTACATGAATCGTGATTTCAAGAACAACCCAAGCTCTTCACAAAGCTATCGTGAAGAAACAGGCCTTGCCGTGCGTGCAACGTACGAGTCTGGCTTCACCCAAGGTACCGTTGGTTTCGGTGTGGACGCCTTGGTCAACAGCATGATCAAACTGGACAGCGGCCGTGGCCGTACCGGTAATGGCATGTTCGGCGCCGATAGCGAAGGCCGGCCAGAAGATACCCAATCGATCGGCGGCGGCGCAGTCAAGTTCCGTATCTCCGACACCGTTCTGAAATACGGCAGCCAATACGTTGCCAGCCCTGTCTTCTCCACCGATGACAGCCGTCTGCTTCCAGAAGTCGCCACCGGTACTTTGATCACCAGCAAGGAAATCAAAGGTCTGGAACTGAGCGCTGGTCGGTTTACCGCGATCAGCGGACAGAATCACATGGGGCACGACAGCATCAACGGCACGGGCCTGAAATCCGCTGACATCGCTGGTGCAACCTATCAATTCACCGACAATTTTGTAGCCGGTGTAGCCGCTTCGGATATCGAAGACTACTACAAAAAGAAATACATCAACCTGAACTATACCCTGCCGATTAACGAAGATCAGTCCCTGAACTTCGACTTCAACGGCTATGATACAAAGAGCCAAGGTCAGGAACTCAGCGGTGACGTTGACAACCGCATCTGGTCCCTTGCAGCAGCCTACAGCATCGGTGCTCACAAATTCACCTTGGCCCACCAGCGCTCCAGTGGCTCCAGTGGTTACGCCTACGGTGCTGACGGCAATGGCACTATCTTCCTCGCCAACTCAATCCAGTACTCCGACTTCAACGGTGAGGACGAGCGTTCCTGGCAAGCTCGCTACGACCTGAACATGAAGACTTATGGCGTCCCTGGCCTGAGCTTCATGACTCGTTACGTTACCGGTGACAACATCGAAACTGGCGGTGAGGAAGGTAAAGAGCACGAGTGGGACTTCGAAACCAAGTACGTTATGCAGAGCGGCCCAGCCAAAGATCTGTCGTTCCGTGTTCGTAGCGCGTTCTACCGTGCCAATACCTCTTACAACGGCATCAACGGCAACGACAACAACGACTTCCGCTTCATCGTCGAATACCCACTGAGCATCTTGTAATTCAGTGCTAACTCGATAGCTGCACCGTAACAAACAAAAACCGCTCACCTGATTCAGGTGAGCGGTTTTTTTGTGCTTACGGCATGCCAGTTTAAAGCAGCTTTGTAATTAGCAAGCTAACTAACAATAATCCCATACAGTCAAAACGTTACTGTGCAGCACCTTCGTGGACCATACGAATAACACGTTGTGGGAACGGAATATCAATCCCCGCGTCCTTCAAACGATCGCGCGCCTGTTCATTGAGCATGAACATGACATCCCAATAATCAGCCGTCTTGACCCATATCCGCAGTGACACAGTGATAGAGCTGTCGCCCAAGGTAGAAATCACTGCTTGCGGGGCCGGATCAGCCAGCACACGCTCATCCTTGGCCAGCGCCAGCAACACTTCCCGGGCTTTTTGCAGGTCGGCCTGGTAATCCACGCCGACATCAAACACCACCTTGCGGGTCGGCTGGCGATTGGTGTTGGTGATGATGCCGTTCGAGAGATTGCCGTTGGGCACGATGACGGTTTTGTTATCACCGGTGCGAATCACGGTGTGGAAGATCTGGATGCTGTCCACCGTACCGGCCACACCCTGGGCTTCGATCCAGTCACCGATGCGGAACGGACGGAACAGCAGGATCAGCACGCCGCCGGCGAAGTTCGCCAGGCTGCCCTGCAAGGCCAGGCCAATCGCCAGGCCGGCGGCACCGATGGCGGCGACGAACGAGGTGGTTTCCACACCGATCATCGAAGCGACGCTGACCATCAGCAATATTTTCAGGATGACGTTGGCCAAGGTACTGATAAACCCTTGCAGTGCCAGGTCGGCGTTACGCAGGGCCAGCAGCGCGCCCAGTTTGCGTGTCACTTTGTTGATCAACCACCAGCCAATGGCCAGGGTGATGACCGCCAGCAGCACGCGGCTGCCGTATTCCATGATCATGGGGACCCAGGCCTGGGAAGCCCTGACCAGGTTGTCCACTTCAGCATTCAAGTCCATCTAACTCTCCTTATTTCTGTTGCACGCGGCATCTCTGACGAAGAAACCTGGGAGCTGCGTAGAAGCCCCATATAGAAGCCCTGTAGATACCGTCTTGCCCCTCATCGAGCAAGGGCAAATTTTGGGTCAAATGGCTGACCCGATTTGAGAACGGCGTAAACGAAATGTAGTAGCTTGCGCATCGCTGCACAGATGATCTGCTTGGGGG